>JBPCPI010000023.1:0-5139 GCA_050999295.1 Geodermatophilaceae bacterium
TGCTGATGGACGAACCTTTCGCGGCGCTGGACGCGATCACCCGTGATGTGCTGCACGAGGAACTCATCCGGCTGTGGGGCGAGCGCGGACTGACCATCGTCTTCGTCACGCACAACGTGCGGGAGGCGGTCCGGCTGAGTCAGCGGGTCGTGCTGATGAGTTCCCGCCCCGGGCGCATCGTCCGGGAGTGGAAGGTGGGCTTGAGCCACCCGCGCACCATCGAGGCGCCGGGTGTGAGCGCGCTGTCGGCCGAGATCACGACTGTGCTCCGGCAGGAGATCAGTCGCCATGGCCGCTGACCGGCGATCGCCGTCCACTGAGCCGGCAGGCGGTACCGACGTATTGGACAAGGCAGCGAGGACGCCCGTCGGGTCGAGGCTGGGCTCGACGCGCTCGACACCGCCCCGTTGCTCCCACGCAACCGGACCCGTTCCAGGTGTTCGTGCGCTCGGTAATGCCGCCGATCGTTTTCCTGGCACTGCTGGTCTTCGCCTGGCAGATCGCGTACTGGCTGGAGGTCAAACCGTCGTACGCGCTGCCCAGCCCGGGAGAGGTCGCGGCGAAGTTCGGGGACATCCTAGTGGACGGGCGGGCGTGGACGGCGATCAGTTCCAGTGTGAGCCGGGGGATTCTCGGGTTCCTGGCCTCGCTCGTCTCGGAACGCTGATCGGGCTGGCCATATGGCGCAGCCGCTGGCTGCGGGCCGCGATCGGGCCGATCTGCAGCGGTCTGCAGTCCCTACCGTCGGTGGCCTGGGTGCCGGCAGCCATCATCTGGTTCGGGCTGACCAGTGAAGCCATCTATGCCGTCGTGCTGCTCGGTTCGGTGCTCTCGATCGCGAACGGGCTGCTGGCCGGCTTCGACCAGGTGCCGCCGATGTTCGAGCGGGTCGGCAAAGTGCTCGGCCTGTCCACGATCGGTCGGATCCGACACGTGATGCTCCCGGGGAGGCTGCCCGGATACATCGCGGGCCTCAAGCAGGGGTGGGCGTTCTCCTGGCGGTCGCTGATGGCCGCGGAGCTGATCGCGTACTCCCCGGCGCTGGGCATCGGCCTCGGTCAGTTGCTCAACATCGGCCGCGAGCTCAACCAGATGGAGTTGGTGATCACCACGATCACACTGATCCTCATCGTCGGGATCGCGATCGATCTGCTGATCTTCTCGCCGCTGGAACGGCGGGTGCTGCGCAATCGGGGGCTCACGGTCGATCGCGCTCGCTAGAGACTGCGCTGATCGTCCGTTGTCTTGATAGTCGCTGTGTGAACGCCAGGGATAGCGACTAGCCTTCATCATCGAGCGCGGCCGGGCCGACGGTCGCCGCACTTGCGTCATGCTCGAGAGGCAGGAGATCCCCGTGCCAGCCGGCAAGGTCAAGTGGTTCAGCGCCGACAAGGGCTTCGGCTTCCTCTCGCGCGAGGACGGTGCTGACGTGTTCGTGCACCGTGACGCGCTTCCGACCGGTATCACCGAACTCAAGCCCGGCCAGCGGGTGGAATTCGGCATCGTCGAGGGCCGCCGAGGTGACCAGGCACTACAGGTGAAGGTGCTCGATCCGCTGCCTTCGGTGACCCAGGTCTCGCGTCGCCCCGCCGAGGAACTCGTGCCGATCATCGAGGACCTGATCAAGCTGCTGGACAAGACGTCGAACACGCTGCGCCGCGACCGCTACCCCGAGCGGGACGACGCCCGCAAGGTGGCTGCGGTCATGCGTGCGGTCGCCGACGACATCGCCGGCTGATCCTTACCTGCACCTGCCTGCGTCCGAACGACCGTATGCAGTTGACGCCGGATATTCGGACGTTGCGGCCTAGGGCGACTAGCCGCGCAGGAAACCGATCGGCCAGGCGCCGGCCAACCCCGAACAGCCCTCGCGGGAGTCCTGGACGACGACGATGTAGTACGCCGCCGGCACGGCGTCGGACGTGGACAGTTCATAGCTGGACTCCTTCCCGACGTCGACCTCCCCGATGAGGTCCTCGTCCTGCAGGCCCTGACCGAACACCTGGAAGGACCACCCGGATTCGGCGACCTCCTCGGGCACCTCGATCACGATCGTCGTGTCCGGTTCGACCTGCAGGACCTGCGGAGTGACGGAGTACCGTTTGCCCTCGCCGTCCAGGCAGTACTGCGTCGCCTCCACGTCCATTTGCTGATCTCCGACGGTGACCGACACGGTCGGAGCGCTGTCGGAGGAGCAGCCGGCCGCAATCAGCATCAGCCCCACGAACAGGGCCGGCAGCCTAACTCGTCGGGATCGGTGGGCTCGTCGGGTTCGTCGGCTCACGCGTACGGATCGCCCTGGCGAGGTAGTCGCGGATCCAGCGGTTCGGTGAGCGGGGCGGTGTACGGCTCGCCGTCCGGATCGGCCGCCGGCGGGGGTGGACCGTTCCGGTCAGCCCACTGGGCCTTGCGCGGGTCCTTGACTCGGACGGCGCGGGGACGGTTGCGGCCGTACAGGGTGAACCCGAAGGCGACGACCAACAGCACCGCCGCGACGGTGAAGCCGATCCAACCGATGGTCGGGAGCAGGATACCGAGCGCGCCGCCGAAGACCCAGGCCAGTTGGAGGAGGGTCTCTGATCGACCGAATGCCGAGGCACGCAGCGACTCGGGAACTTCGCGCTGGATGATCGCGTCCAGGGCGGTCTTGCCCAGGGCGTTCGTGATGCCGGCAACCAGGGCCATGAGTATGGCCATGAAGAGGTTGTAGGTGAACGCGGTCAGCACGGCCACGGTCGCCGCGACGCCGGTGGAGATGAGCACCAGCAGGTCGGGTTTGTCTGTGTTGCGGACGCGAGTGCCGATCGCAGTACCGATCAGGCTGCCGAATCCTGCGGCCACGGCTACTGCTCCCAGGGTGAGGTTGCCCGCCCAGTCCGTACCGACGTTGGCCTGGATGAGGAAGGCCATGAAGATCGTCAGGAAGCCGGCGAGGCCACGCAGCGCGGCTGTGGCCCGCAAGGCAGTGATGACGTGCAGTCCGAGTGCCCGACGGTCGAGTCGGCCGGATGAGTCCTGGCCACTGGTCATGACTCGGGCTCGGACTTCGCCCTCGCCGGTCTCCACGTGCGCCGGGAGACGCAGCGCCGCGACCGCGCCGACGAGGAAGACGAGGGCGGCGAAGCCGAGTTCCCAGGTGAAGCCGAGCAGTTTGGCGATCGCGACCCCGACCAGGCCGAGGACCGCCCCCGCCCCAAGCCCAAAGATGGACATCCGCGCGTTCGCGGCGACCTGTGAGAGTTGGGGCGGGAGAACGCGGGGAACGACGGAAGCCCGAAGCACCCCGAAGCCCTTGGACAGGATCATCGCCCCCAGCGCGGCGGGATAGAGAGCGAAGTTGTCGTAGTTCGCGGCCATGATCCAGCAGAGCAACGCCCGCCCGACCAGGCTTGCCGCCAGAGTTGCCCGACGTCCCCGCTGAAGGCGATCCAGCGCCGGCCCGAGCAGGGGTGCGATGACGGCGAAAGGTGCCACAGTGATCAGCAGATAGAGCGCGACGTTGCTGCGTTGGGCATCGACGGCGGCGGCGAAGAACAGGGTGCCGGCCAGGGAGACCGCGATCAGCGCATCGCCGGCCGTGTTCAGCGCCGAGGTCCAGAACAGGCCGGACAGACCGGTGTCGCCGGCTCCGTCGGCCCGGCTGGCTGCATTGATCCGTCGTACGGTGTTTCCAGTGATCTCCCGGGTCCGTGCCGCGGCCACCCGGGTGACGGTGATCCGCCCCGGTGCCGGGTTGCCGGTGCGTCGACCGCCAGGCTGGCGCCGCCGGATCGGTTCGGTCCCGGGCCGCTCGTACGGGATGGGTGCCGTGTCGTGCCGCGGCACCGTCGGATGCGGATGCGGATGCGGATGGGGAGGCGGATGCGGCAGCGGGCCGGCGGGTCCCCCGGAACCAGGCAGCGGAGCGCGCCCTGATCCGGGGTCACGACGCCGCAAACCCCGAGCCATGAGCCCATCTTGCAACAGTGCCTCGCGCATCGGGGATGATGAGCCGGTGAGTCCTGTAACCGCTAGCCGTAGTTCTGAGACAGCTGTCGACGCCGTGCTGCGCGAGGGCGAGGCAACCGCGCGTGCCGCAGCCGTCGAACTCGGCCGGGACACAGTCGGGGATCACCTCGGCGTGGTCACCGAAGTGGAGGCTGATCGGGTTCTCACCCACCGGTTCGCTTGCACCGCGCGGGGCTATCGCGGGTGGCAGTGGTCGGTCACGCTGGCCCGCGCTCCACGGAGCAAGAAGATCACCGTGGACGAGGTCGTCCTGCTGCCTGGCGATGGCGCGCTGCTGGCCCCGGCCTGGATTCCGTGGAGTGAACGGATCCTTCCTGGGGATCTCAGTGTCTCCGACGTATTGCCCACCGCGCTGGACGATTTCCGTTTGGTGCCAAGCTATGTGGGCAGCGACGATCCGACTGCCGAGGACCCCGGTGTCGAGCCGATCGCCTTCGAACTGGGTATGGGGCGGGTACGGGTGCTCTCCCGCGAGGGCCGTACCGAGGCGGCCGATCGCTGGCACTCCGGCGAGCACGGTCCGGCATCCCCAATGGCCCGGCACGCTCCGGGTGAGTGTGCATCCTGTGGCTTCTTCCTGCCGATCGCCGGGTCGATGCGACAACTGTTCGGGGCCTGCGCGAATGTGATGTCTCCGGCGGACGGCCACGTGGTCAGTTCCGACTACGGCTGCGGCGGTCATTCCGAATCCGTTGCCGAGCCGGCGCCCCCCGATGTCGGCCCCTCCTACAACACCGCCGACTTCGACATCCTCCCCGTGGACTAGTAGACCCACGGCCGCTCCGGACATTCTCCGGAGAATGTGCGGTCTGGCGCGCCGCAGAGGTCACTTACTCCGGAGAATGTGCGGGACCGGGCTGATCCCCGGGGCTTGTGCGAGGCGCCCGACGGAGATCCACAGAGGACGGTCCAGGTAGACCTGGCGTCAGCGGGGCTGGGGCCCATTCGGGGGGCGGGTTTTCCGCTGCCAGACCGCGATGCCCAGGCCCCACAGGCCGACGAAGAAGGCTGACAAAAAGGACCACAGCCAGACCATGGCGTCGGCTCGACGCAGATCCGGAATGAAGAACAGCAGCACCAGGAACCCGATCAGGGACAGTGCGGTGCCCACCACCGCCACGCGCACGGCGT
>JBPCPI010000072.1:0-12344 GCA_050999295.1 Geodermatophilaceae bacterium
CAGGTACACCACGCCGACCGCAAAGATCACCGGTAGGGCGACCCCATTGGCCGGCAGCGTCCAGGCACCGATCAGCAGGCCGCCCACGAACGACAGGTTGAACAACGTGTCCGAGACGCTGAAGACCCGGCCACGGTAGGCATCGCTGACGTGCTCCTGGAAGACGGTGTCGGCACAGATCTTGACCGCCTGCCCCACTCCGCCGATCAGGAACCCGGCGATCAGCAGCAGTTTGATCTCGTACGGCGGCCCGAGGGTCACCTCGGTGATGGCCGCGAGGATCAGCAGGCTGACGATCCAGCGGGGCTTCCCGATCCGCCGGGACATCACCGGCGTGATCGCGGCGGCCAGCAGGGCGCCGGCCGCGCCGATCACCAGAACCTGACCGAGTCCGACGATCCCGTCTCGGAAGAAGCCCTCGGGGACGAAGTAGTTGCGATAGAGCAGGAGCGTGCCCAGCGTCGTGATCCCGTACACCGCTCGGTGGATCGTCAGGGCCGCGAGCGCGCCGACCGCCGGGGCATGCGCGGCGATGTGCCGCATGCCGGCGACCAGACCGATCACGACATCCCGTGCGGTGGAGGGGGAGTGGCCCTCCAGAGTGTCTGGGCCAAGGTAGTTTCCGGCGAATCCGCGGGCGAACACGGCCGCCGCCAGATATCCGAGCATCGACGAGACCGCCAGCACGCCGTACCCGCGGTTGTTCTCGCCTACCAGTTCCAACAGTCCGAGGGCCGCGCCAGCGCCGAGCACGGCCGCCACCGTGCCCATGGTTGTGGTCAACGCGTTGGCGGTGACCAGGTCTTCTTCCTCGGCGACGTGCGGTAGCGAAGCCGACAGGGCCGAGAGTACGAACCGGTTGACGGCCAGGACGGTCAACGCTGCGAGATAGAGCCAGCCGCCGCCGATTCCGGCCACCAGCATCCCGGCGACGCCGATGACCTGAAGGCTGCGCAGCAGGTTTGCCACGAGCAGCACGGTGCGCCGTTTCCACCGATCGAGCAGTACCCCCGCGAACGGCCCGACCATCGAGTAGGGCAGCAGCAGTACGGCGAACCCCGCGGCCACATCGGCCGGGCTGGCCGCCCGCTCCGGGTTGAACAGCACCGCCCCGGCCAGCGAGGCCTGGAAAACCCCGTCGGAGAACTGCCCTGCCAGCCGGGTGCCGACCAGCCGCCGGAAGTCGCCGCGACGGGCCAGGCCACGCACGGCGTGGTGGCGGACGGTCGGCAGGGTCGGCACGCTCGCAGGGTACGGACCCGTCGGTGACCCGTCTGCACGCTGGGGCACGCCGGGCAGCGGTCCAGTTCGGGGCCGCGACCAACGTCGGGCCACCCGGTTGATGCCTGTCGCGTACGGCGGGCGAGCACCCCGGGGTGACGCTCCCGAGGAATGTGCCCTACCTCGAACTCCTGCGAGCGTCACCCTACCCGGCAGTACTGGGGCACACTAGATGCCGATGAGTTCCTCCCCGACCCCGGACCGCGACCGCCAGCCGTCGACCGCCCATCTCGGGTGGACGCCGGGCGCTGGTCAGGACATCGTTGCCGGTGGCCTACTGGTCGCCATGCCGCTGCTCGCGGACCCGAACTTCAGTCTCACCGTCGTCCTCGTACTCGAGCACTCCGCGCAGGGTTCCGTCGGTGTCGTCCTCAACCGGCCGAGTGAGGTGACCCTCGAGCATGTGCTGCCGACCTGGGCCACGCTGGCCAGAGGGTCAGAGTACTTCCACATCGGCGGGCCCTGTCAGACCGACGGGGCGCTGTGCCTGGCTCGCGGTGAGCTCCTCGACGCCCGGGTAGCAGTCGATGGCGGCCGGGACGAGTTGGCGGCGGCCGGGCTCAGGCCCAGTGCCGCCGGGGTGTATCTAGCCGACCTCGATGTCGAGCCGGTTCCCTCCGCAGAACTGATCAGTGACATCCGGGTCTTCGCTGGGTACGCCGGATGGTCGGCCGACCAGCTCTCCGCCGAGATCGCCGAAGGTGCCTGGCTGTGCCTGCCGTCGCGTCCGGAGGACGTGTTCACCGCCAACCCGGCGACGCTGTGGCGCACCGTCTTGCACCGCCAGCGCAGTCCGCTGGGCATACTGCGCAGTGCGCCGGAGGATCCCGCACTCAACTGAGTCCGACCGGCGGGCCACTGAGGAGAGAGGTCGAGATGGCCACCGGAATCTCCGACAACACGATCATGACGTACGTCATCCATGACGCGCTTCGACGCGACCTGGAACACCTGACCGGGCGGTGGAGAGCCGGGCCGCGTTCGATCCCGCGCGCCAGCACGCGTTCGCTCCTGGCTGGGAGTGATTCAAGACCCAATTGCGCCATCACCACACTGGGGAGGACATCTCGCTGTGGCCGCGGGTCCGCACCCAACTGGCCGATCGCCCCGATGACCTCGCACTGCTCGATGTCATGGAGGAGGAGCACGCCCGGATCGGCCCGACCATCGAGGCCATCGACACCGTTGTAGCCGATCGAGAATCCGGTGCCGACCGGCTGGCCGAGGCGACGGCAGCCTTCCGAGCCGAACTCACCGGTCATCTGTCCCATGAGGAGCGCGACGCGGTCCCGCTCGTTGAGTCGGCGCTGACCAGGCAGGACTGGAAGGATTTCTCCCGGGAGCAGCAGAAGGCTGTCGGCATGAAAGGCGCCGCCGAGTTCTTCCCGTACATCTTTTCCGGGGCCGATCCCGAACGGGGAGCACAGGCACTGCGCATATTCCCACCGCCGCTTCGACTGCTGATCCGCCGGGTGTGGCAGCCCCGCTACGGCCGCCGCGACCTGTGGGCCTGACCGCCTGACCGTTTCCCGCGGTCGCTAGTACGGTCGCCGGGGCCAGCCTCGCGGCCGATCTGATTCGGCCCGGCGGGTCGTAGGCATCGGGTCGGCAGCGTTTGGTAGAACGGACCCAGTCGGGTGGCAGCGGCTTGGGGAAGAAGTCGCTGCTACCCGACATCCAGGTCCGCGTCCCGCGGCCCCGTGCCGTACGCCAGGTCGGACCCACGTCAGAGGCCCAGGCAGACGCCGCCCTCACACACCCACAGCGGCGGCCACATCGGGGTAGTCGGTGGCGCTCACCGTTTGTTCGGCCGGTGGCGCCTCGACGCTCTGCGGGCCGTGGTCGGACAGCGTGATGGACACCCGTACGGCGGAATTGGGCAGCGTGGTGATGTACTGCAGCAGCAGTTTCTCGTTCACCCCGACCGCCACCTGCGCCTGCCCGAAGCTGAACAGCGCCGCCAACTCGCCATCGATCGTCGTCTGGCCCTGGAAGGTGTAGTCCCGCTCGAGATAGGCGGCCGCGGTGTCCGGCTCGGGTACGGCCAGCCGAGGCATCAGGGCCACGATCGTGTCGATCAGCTCCGCCCCTGCACGGATCTGTCGGCGCATGAAGTTCACGCCCGGGACACCCTTCACGGCCATCGCGTCGGTCAGACCCGGCACGTCGCCGAATGTCATGTCGTCGGTGGTGAAGTACAGGCTGCGCGCCTCAGCCGGCTGCAGCCCGCTGTAGTCGGTGACCGCGATCCCGGTCCCGGTACTGGTCGTGAAGTCCATCGTGCCGGTGTAGGTGAAGGTCGTGTTCTCGGCGTACGGCGACACCGCCCGGAACTGCGCTCCCCCCGCGAGGAAGTTGCGGTTCAGCAAGCCGGCGAGGGTTTCGGCCTCGCCCTGGGTGATCGGATCGCCGATCTGGCGTTCGCCGCTCTCCTCAACGCAGCCGGCGATGCCCACGAGCGAGGCAACGATGACGAGCAGGGCAAGCAACGAGCGCAGGGGGTGGAATCTCATCTCGACGGCAAGCCTAGGCACCACCCGCGTTGATCATCGGAAAGGAGGGGCTTTTCAGCGCGTTCCGACGCCGAAACCCCCCGAATCCCGATGATCAACTCGGGTGCGTGCAGCCGAACTCAGGTGTCGAGTTCTCCGCTGATGAAGGCCTCCACGGCGTCCCGGGCGTCGTCGTCGGCGTACTGCACCGGCGGTGACTTCATGAAGTACGACGATGCCGACAGCAGCGGCCCGCCGATGCCGCGGTCCTTGGCAATCTTTGCGGCCCGGATCGCGTCGATGATGACGCCAGCGGAGTTCGGCGAGTCCCACACCTCGAGCTTGTACTCCAGCGACAGCGGGGTGTCACCGAAGGAACGACCCTCCAGGCGTACGTAGGCCCAATTGCGGTCGTCCAGCCACGGCACATGGTCCGACGGTCCGATGTGTACGTCGGCCTTGGCCATCTCGTGCGGGATCTGTGAGGTGACCGACTGGGTCTTGGAGATCTTCTTGGACTGGAGCCGCTTGCGCTCCAGCATGTTCATGAAGTCCATGTTGCCGCCGAAGTTCAGCTGGTAGGTGCGCAGCAGCTCCACACCGCGGTCCTCGAACAGTTTGGCCAGCACCCGGTGGGTGATTGTCGCGCCGACCTGGCTCTTGATGTCATCGCCCACGATCGGGACGCCGGCCTCGGCGAACTTAGCCGCCCACTCGGCGTTGCTGGCGATGAACACCGGCAGTGCGTTGACGAAGCCGACCTTGGCATCGATCGCGCACTGGGCGTAGAAGCGGGCGGCGTCCTCGGAGCCCACCGGCAGGTAGGACACCATGACGTCGGCCTTGGTGTCGCGCAGGACCTGGACCACGTCGACCGGCTCGGCGTCGGACTCCGAGACGATCTCCCGGTAGTACTCACCCAGGCCGTCGTAGGTGTGTCCACGGTGGACGGTCACGCCGGTGACCGGGACGTCGCAGAACTTGATCGTATTGTTCTCGCTGGCGCCGATGGCGGTCGACAGATCCTCGCCAACCTTTTTGGAGTCGACGTCGAAAGCGGCGACGAATTCGATGTCGCGGATGTGGTAGTCCCCGAACTCCACATGCATCAGGCCCGGGACCCGGTCCTGCGGCTCGGCATTCTTGTAGAACTCGACGCCCTGCACCAGTGCCGCCGCGCAGTTTCCTACCCCGACAATGGCGACTCGTACTGAACCCATGGCGGGCCCCTTTCTTGTGGATGTTCGGGATATCTCGGTCAGTGGGTTGCTCATCGGTTCGGAGGTCGGGGCGCACGTGCCTGGTCGGCCCGCTCGGTGTCGATGAGCTCAGAAAGCCAGCGCACCTCCCGATTCACCGAATCAAGGCCGTGCTGGTGCAATTCGAGGGTGTAGCGATCCAACCGGGCCCGGGTTCGGGCCAGCGCCGTGGTCAGGCCTTCCTGCTGCTCCTCGACCTTGCGCCGGCGACCTTCCAGGATCCGCAGGCGTACGTCGGAGGCGGTGTGGGAGAAGAACGCCAGGTGTACGCCGAAGCGCTCGTCGTCATAGGCGTTGGGCCCGGTCTCGGCAACCCATTCAGCGAAGCGTTCCTTTCCTTCGGCAGTCAGCTTGTAGACCACCTTGCCGCGCTTCCCGGTGAAGGCAGAGGCGTTGGCAGGCAACAGTTTGCTGGCTTCGACCGTGTCGTCGACCGCGATCAGGGACTGGTCCTTCATCCGCCGAAGGGCCGGATAGAGCGACCCGTAGGAGAAGGCGCGTAGACCGCCACACACGGTGGACAGTTCCTTGCGGAGTTCATACCCGTGCATCGGTCGCTCGTGCAGGAGACCGAGGATGGCGAACTCGAGCATCCGGAACCCCTCCGTTATTCCATGGCGGTTTTGGCCAAAATCGCCAGTTCTGTCGGTCGATGTATCGAGACGATATATCAGCCCACAGCGAAAGGGCACGGCGGATGGCCGGCCGCCGAACGCGGGGTGGCCGGTCGGCATCCGGCAGGGCCGCGCGGGCAAGCGGAGTTCGGCACCTCCCAAGGTGGGATCTGTTGGCTACGCTGGTCAGGTGCAGAGCCGCCGCTCGGTCGTGGACTACGCGCTGCAACGCCGCGCGCTGCTGGCCGCCGTCCATGCCGGCCGGGTAGGTCTGATCGAGGCCTGCGACGCGAGCGCGTACCTCCTGCGAGCGGCCAAGTACCACGGCGAGGCAACCGAGATCAGTTGCCCGATCTGTCGCAGGGAACGCCTCACCCGGGTGCATTACATCTACGGCGATCGGCTGGGCACCCTGTCGGGTCAGGCCAAGACCGAGCGCGAACTAACGGTGATGGACGGCCGGGCCTCGGAGTTCAGTGTGTACGAGGTGGAGGTCTGCCGCAGCTGTTCCTGGAACCACCTCAACTCCTCCTATGTCCTGGGTGCCGAGGTGGCGCAGGATACCGGAAAGCCGACGGACCGCGCCGCCCGCAGCTGACAACCGCGTGGCCCCGGCACACCGGGCTGTTCCACGAGCGGCGACGTACCCTGACCCGCGTGGCCGGCGACGATGAGATCCGACCGGTAGCCGGGGTTGGGTCTGCCGATCGGGTACTTCCCACGTGGTCGGATCCGGTTGCCACTGCGGCCAGTACGGCGATCGGCGGTGCGTGGGGGCGGCACGCGACGGTCGGCGTCAATCGGTTCTGGACCCCGCTGCGAGTGATCCTGGCGATGACGACCGTGGTGCTGGCCTTCGCCTGGATCAAGCAGGAGCCCTGCGCGGGCGGCGACTGGTCGGGGTCCAAGCAGTACACGCACTTCTGCTACTCGGACTCGGTGCCGCTGTTCGGGGCCCACGACCTCGACACCGGCGCCGTGCCCTACCTCGAGTCGGCCGTGGAATACCCGATCCTGACCGGCGCCTTCATGTACGGCGCCGCGCAGCTGGCGCAGATCTACGACGCTGCATCCTTGAACAACGGTCTGGTCCCGGACATGCCGGAGGTCTACACCTACTACTCGATCACCGCCCTGCTGCTGTCGCTGTGCGCACTGGCCATTGCCTGGGCGGTGTACCACCTAGCCGGGCGCCGGCCCTGGGACGCGGCCATGGTGGCGCTCTCGCCGCTGCTGTTCGTGCATGCGTTCACCAATTGGGACCTGTGGGCGGTCGCCTGGGCCAGCGCGGGTCTGCTCGCGTGGTCGCGCCGCTGGCCGGTCCTGGCCGGGATCCTGATCGGCTTGGGAGTCGCAGCCAAGCTCTATCCCGTGCTGTTCCTCGGCGTCCTGTTCCTGCTCTGCCTGCGTGCGGGACGGCTGCGGGACTGGGCAAAGACAACGCTGGCGACAGTGCTCACCTGGACGGCGGTCAACCTGCCCGTCGCGCTGGAGGCCCCCGAGAACTGGTCACTGTTCTTCCGGCTCAACCAGGACCGGACTGCTGACCCCGATTCCCTGTGGCGCATCATCGAACACATCAGCGGGTCCACCGGCGCCACCCTCTTCGATCCGGTGCTCACCCCCGGGCAGGCACCGTCCGGCCTGAATCTCGCGGTGGCCCTGGCGACGGCTGCGGTCTGTGCGGGCGTCGCCTTCGTGGCGCTGCGGGCGCCGGTACGTCCGCGGCTCCCGCAGTTGCTGTTCCTGCTCGTCGCCGGATTCCTGCTGGTGAACAAGGTGTGGAGCCCGCAGTTCTCGCTGTGGCTGCTGCCCCTGGCGGTTCTGGCTCGACCGGAATGGCGGCTGTTGTTGGCTTGGCAGGCTGCCGAGGCATTCCTGTGGGGGCCGCGGCTGCTCTGGTATCTCGGGGTCGACAACAACGGTATCCGGATCGAGTGGTTCTTCCTGGCCGTCGGGATCCGGGACGTGCTCGTCATCGCGCTGATGCTCTACGTCCTGCGCGATCTGTGGGATCCGCGCTGGGACATCGTTCGGCGTAGCGGCATGGACGATCCGGCCGGTGGAGTCCTCGACTATGCCCCGGACCGGGTCACCCTGATTCGCGCTGCTCGGTGGCCGAGGCATCGCGATGAAGCAGGCGACGGTTCGCTCCACAACCGCCCGAATGGGGACCAGGAAAGTGCCGGTTCGCTACACAACCGGGCGAATCCGCCCGAAAAGGACAAGGACCCCGAGCCTTGACCGGTGAGCTCACCGGGCGGGTGGCCATCGTGACCGGCGCCAACCACGGGATCGGAGCCGCAACCGCCGCTCTCCTGGCCGGTCGCGGCGCGGCCGTGGTCGCGACGTACCTCCGGCTCGAGGATGGCGACCAGACAGGTACGCCTGCTGCCTACGGCCAGGTCCGCGCCCGTACGGCAGACGATCTCGTCGCGGACATCCGTACGGCCGGTGGTCGAGCCGTGGCGATCGAGGCCGATCTCTCCGATCCCATGACGCCCGCGCGAATCCTCGATGCCGCGGAGGCTGAGTTCGGTCCGGTCGACATCCTGGTCAACAACGCGAGCTCGTGGCAGCAGGACAGCTTCGTTCCCGGCACGTCGGACTCCGTCGGACGACGACCCGACCAGGTCACTGCCCAGTCCATCACGCACAACCTGGCAGTCGATGTGATCGCGGCGGGCCTGTTGATCGCCGAGTTCGCCACCCGGCACATTGCTCGGCAGGCGGAGTGGGGCCGGATCGTCGGCCTGACTTCCGGTGGGCAGCAAGGCTTTCCCGGTGAGGTCTCCTACGGAGCGGCGAAGGCGGCCCAGGAGAATTACACGATGAGCGCGGCCACGGAGCTCGCGCCGTACGGCGTGACCTCCAACATCGTCTACCCGCCGGTGACAGACACCGGATGGGTGACCGACGAGGTCCGTGCTTTCGTAGAAGCCAGCACCGAGCATTGGCATGTCGCCGAGCCGGAAGAGGTGGCCGAGGTCATCGGTTACCTCTGCTCGGAGTCCGCCCGCCTGCTCACCGGCAACGTGCTGCGGCTGCGCTGAAATGCGACTTTCTCCGGAGAATGTCGCAACAGCCGGCGATCAGACCGCACTTAATCCGGAGAAAGTCCCTCAACGGGAGGGGACCGGGGGCTCTGCGGTGGCTTCGGCAGGATAGATCATCTCGGTGGGCGGGTTCGCCGTGGTGCGCGCCCACAGGTAGTACAGGGCACCGGTGCCGACGAGGCCGACCAACCAGGAGATGTCCAGTCCGTCGAGTGCCTCGGTGACCGGACCGGTGTAGAGCGCCTGAGCCAGAAACGGGATCTGGATGGCGATCCCGACGAGGTAAGACCCGATGCCGACTGGGTTCCAGCGGCCGTAGCGCCCGTTCGGGTCGTACAGCGCCGGGATGTCCACCCGCTCCTTGGAGATCAGGTAGTAGTCGATCAGGTTGATCGCGCTCCACGGTGTGAAGGCCATCAGGATGAGCAGGACGAAGTTCCGGAAATTGTTGAGGAAGTCGGCCGTGGCCAGCAGGGCGATCAGGACCGACACCAGGATGAACAACCCCACGCATGCCGTACGGACGCCCTGCGACACCCGAGCGGTGCGGGTGAACGCTGTCGCGGTGGTCAGGATCGTCATCAAACCGCCGTATGCGTTTAGGCAGTTCACCGCCAACTTGCCGACGACGATGACCAGGTAGATGAGCACGGCGATCACGGCACCGCCGGCGAGGTCGCCGATGAAGGTCACCTGCGAGTCCAAGAACGCTGGGCCGGCGGCGGCCGCGACGATCGCCCCGATGGTCATCGACCACTGCGACCCGATCAGGCTGCCCAGGAAGGTGGCGAGAAAGGTGCTCCTCGCCGGTGTCGAGCGGGGCAGGTAGCGCGAGTAGTCCGCGACGTACGGGCCGTAGGTCAGTTGCCAGGCAGCGCTGAGCGAGATCGCCAGCATGAACGTGACGATGTCGAAGGGCTTGGCGCCCAGCAACGCAGGCACGTCGTACTCGGTGAACATCCGAATCGCGAGATAGGTGAAGCCGAGGGCGCCGACGACCGTCGCGATCCGGCCGATGATGTGGATCAGCCGATAGCCGATCGTGGCCACGACCATGGTCAAGGCACCGAAGATGAGGATGCCGATCACCGGGGTATCGACGTCGAGGATCTCGTTGATCGCCTGCCCGGACAGCACGGTGCCGGTGGCCGCGAAGCCCAGGTACATCAGGACCACCAGGATCAGTGGCAGGCAGGCTCCGTAGACCCCGAACTGGGCCCGGCTGGAGATCATCTGCGGGATGCCCATCCGCGGGCCCTGCGCCGAGTGCAGCGCCATCACGATGCCCCCGGCGAGATTGCCGATCAGCAATCCAAGAATGGCCCACAGCGCATCCGCGCCGAACACGACCGCAAGTGCCCCGTCGACGATCGCGGTGATCTGCATGTTCGCGCCGAACCACAGCGTGAACTGATCCCGTGGGTTCCCGTGCCGTTCGGCGTCGGGGATGACATCGATCGTGCGCCGCTCCACCTGAACCGCCATCCGAAAGCCTCCACGTCTGGACGTTATGCGCTTAACGTCCCGATCTGAGCCCTTGGGTTCAAGGGGTCATCGCAACACCATGAGCGCGGCCATCAAGCTAGCCCCGTACGGCGTGACCGCCAACAGCGTCTACCACCGGTGACTGACACCGGGTGGGTGACCGACGAGGTCCGCGCCTTCGTCGAATCCAGCAGCGAGCACACCCACGTGGCCTAACCGGCCGAGGTTGCCGAAGTCATCGGTTACCTGTGTAGCGATGCTGTACGACTCCTCACCGGCAACGTTCTCCGCCTGCGCTGACCCCAGCCAGCTAAACCTCGGACCGTGCTTCGCGCGGATCACCCGGCAAGCTGAACACTGGTCAACCGGGTGCCGTCGAACAGCATGGTGGCGCCCGAACCGCCGACCACCGTGAGAGCCCGCTGGGTGTCGTAGGAAAGTTCGCTATCGACGACGACATCGAGTTCATGCTCGGCAAGCAGTCTGGTGATTGCGTCAATGGACCTGGGGAGATCCTCCCCGATCGCGCTCGCAGCGGCGTGTCGTTGGCGCTCGGCGTAGTAGGCGATCAGGATGACCACTCCGTCGACGAAGGTGAACTCGACCGGCCGTATTTGACCACGAGCGGCCGGATCACCGAGCGGTCAGCCGGTTCGCCTAGCGTGTCGATGACGCGATCGAGGCCGGACCCGATAGCCAGCCCAAGGGATTGGCCCTCGACGAGCAGATCACGCACGGAGAATGCGTGCACGCGAAGTCACACCGCCTTGGTCGGGTGCCCGCGGCGGGCGAGCAGGAAACGGTCCCGGCCGGTCAGGTCCCGGTGTGTGGTGGCCGGGTCGAAGACTCCGGTACGGTCGACCGCCTCACGTACGGCGATGCCATGTACGTCGGCGTGCTCCATCACGAACAGTCCGCCCGGTCGGAGCAAACGTGATGCAGCACTGATCACGTGTCGCGCCAGATCCAACCCGTCGGCCCCGCCTCCGAACAGTGCTCTCGGCGGGTCGTGCTCGGCAACCTCGGGTTCCAGCGGCACCGCGTCGTCGGGAATGTAGGGAGGATTGCCGACCACCACGTCCGCCCTACCGTCGAGATCGGCGAGCAGGTCGGGGTGGGTGACATCACCGACGTCGAACCGGACCGCAGGTGGGCTCGAGGCCGGTCGGATGAGCAGGTCGGCGTTCGCGCGCGCCAGGTCCACCGCTGCGGCATCGACGTCGACGGCCACGACGCGGGAACCGGGTGCTTCCAGAACCACGGACAAGGCGATGACCCCTGAACCGGTGCACAGGTCGACGACCAGAGGATGGCCGCCGCCGGCCAGCAATCGGCGCGCCTCCTCGACGGCCTGTTGCGCGACGACCTCGGTCTCGGGTCGGGGGAGAAAGACCCCGCGGCGGGCGCGCACGTGCAGGCGTCGGAAGGCCACCCAGCCGACGATGTGCTGTAGCGGCTCACGCGCCTCGCGCCGCCGTACAAACTTGTCGAACCTGGCTTCGAAACCGTCGGGCACCGCGGGTGGGACGGCGAGGATCAACTCGGGTACGCCGAGGGCGTGTTCGGCCAGCGCGATGGCATCCACCCGGGGGCTCGGGACGCCGGCGGCGGCAAGGCGCTCGGTCGCGGACGCGATGGCCGTACGCAGCCGGGCATCGTCGCGGACGGTCAGGCCAACGCCTCGCGGAGCAGCGCGATCTCGGCACCGCGCTCATCCGCCCCGCCTGGGGTCTCCAGGATCACCGGAACGTCCGCCGCGCGTACGACTTCGATCAGCGCATCGGTCTCGATCTCACCGGAGGTCAGCCCCGCATGGCGGTCGCGGCCGGAGTCGGCAGTGTCACGGGAGTTGTTGCAGTGCACCAGATCGATCCGTCCGGTGATCGCGCGTACGGAATCCACCGCGCTGCCGAGATCGATCCCGCCGGCCCAGGCGTGACAGGTGTCGAGGACGAAGCCGGCCCCGAAGTCCCCGACTGCGGCCCACAGTTTTTCGATCGCCTCGAGCCGGCGGGCCATCGCCTTCTCACCTCCGGCGGTGTTCTCGATCAGGATCGGCAGTGGGAACCCGCCCACCTCGGTCTGCCGCTGGAAGACCTTGTGCCAATTGTCGAAGCCGATGGACGCGTCGTCATCGGCCAGGACGTGACCGCCGTG
>JBPCPI010000109.1:0-14514 GCA_050999295.1 Geodermatophilaceae bacterium
TCCCGTACGTCCCACCCGATCCGGAACTCGTCGCCTACAACGCCTACCTGACCCAACTCAACGAGGCTGCCGCTGCCAAGCAAACCGCCAAAGAGGGGTCACGCCGTGCCCGCTGACGGCACCGGCATGGCAGCCCGCACAAATGCGGCGTTGCTCCGCTACCGCGTCATCGCGATCGTCGTGGGGATCGGGCTGCTCGCCCTGGTGCTGATCGGAATGCCACTGAAGTATCTCGGCGACAATTCGAGCGTCGTCGCGATCGTCGGCCCTGCCCATGGGGCGCTCTACGTGCTCTATCTGATCGCCGCCTTCGAGCTTTCCCAGCGCAGCAAGTGGTCCTGGAAGGGCACCCTCGCGGTGCTGTTGGCCGGCACCATCCCGTTCCTGTCCTTCGTCGCCGAGCGGATTGTGACTAGGACCGTCCAAGCTCAACGGCGGCTCTAGCCCACCGTCGCTGGGGCCTACGCCTACCCCGTCCGGCTGTGATCCTCGACGGCGGGCTGAGATCCGGTGGGTACGACCCGTCTGTTCTGCTTGGCCGCATACATAGCCCTGTCCGCGGCGCGTAACAGACTCGATCCAGCTTCGGACGTCAGCCCGGTGGCGACCCCAACGCTCACGGTCAGAGTCGAGCCGAGCGCTGCCGAGACGGCATTGACCATGCGTTGCGCCACCTCCCCCGCGGCGGATCGGTCCATCCCTTCCAGCACGGCGACGAACTCGTCGCCTCCCAACCGGGCGACCAAGTCGCCGGACCGGACCTGGCCGGTCAGGGCGCCAGCCACGACCTGCAGAATCCGATCCCCTGCCTCATGACCATGAGCGTCGTTGACCGCCTTGAGCCGATCCACATCCACGGCGATCATGGCCACCACTGCCGTGTCCGTAGCCGACGTGCCGAGTTCGGCCATCCGGTCATCGAAGGCTCGCCGGTTACCGACCCCGGTCAACGCGTCGGTATTGGCCAGGACTCGGACCCGGTCTCGCTCGTGGGTGACCCGCTCGAGGACCTGCAGGGACCGGGCGTGATGCAGGGTGCGCAGCCGCTGGTGCCACAGCGTCTCGGTGAGCTGGTTGCCGTAGGCCAGGGCCGCGCGTGCCGAGTCCGATCCGGACTGAGCCAGCAATGTTGCCTGGGTGTGGTAGGCCGCGGATGCCGTCAGCCAGGTAGCGTACTCGGGCAGAGCACTGATCGCCTGCTCCGCGGCATTCAGAGCATCGGAGTGCTGACCGGCGCGGTCGAGTGCCCGGGCAAGGAAGGGCAGCGCGAACGCGTGGCTTTCCCGATTGCCTTGCCCTTCCAGCGCCTTCAGCGCATCGCGTATCCGCATCACCACGGCCTGATCGTCCCCGCCGTTGGTATCTGCGCAAGCCAGGAGCACGCCGGCGTGCGCGGCATAGGGCTTTGCGTCATCGGTGGCCGCGTACTCCAGCGCCATCGCTGCATGCCCAGCTGCGATGACGCAGTTCTCGCTTGCGCCGGCGCCGTCCCCGATACGCAGCAGTTCCAGCGTCCAGTTCAGATGCATTACGGCAAGATTGACCAGACTGGCCGCGGCGCGGTCGACGATGACATCGGTTGTGGCCGTGGCCGCGGCGAAGGCTGCCTCGAAGTGCGGACCGGCGAGCTCATAGAGCCGCAACTCGTGATAGCCGGCCCCGAGGCAGTTGTGCGCCGAAGCCAGGACGAAGCCTTCGGTGACCTCGTTGGCCAGCATTGCCTCAGCCTGGGCGAGATCATGGAGGATCGAGTCCAGGTCGGCGGCCTGCGGATTCGTCTCGCCCAGCCGAATGTTCTGCCAGGCCCGGAAGGCCAGTGCGATCGACCGCCAGCCAGCCAGCTCAGCCTGTGCTATCGGCGCCAGGGTTGCCCCGGTGCCTGCGGTGAGGGCGAGAATCCGCTCCGCGGTGCGCGCCGCATCCTCATGGTTACCTGTGGAATGTAGAGCGATGGCGCGGGCGTAGAGCATTCCCGGGCTCTCCGCGGCGAGGAGCTGCTCATCGGCCAGGCCCAGCGCCTGCTCGCGATCACCGGTCTGGGCAAGGAGCATCAAGCGGATCACCTCAGTGAGGTTGTCGCTCATAATGGTTGCCTCGGTCTCCTTTCGCGCAAGCTTGCACAGCGGCCGGCCTCCACCCCCGGTCAGTTCTGGTCCGCGACCACCGGTTGCTTTCCGGTCATGAGGATCCGCCGGTTCCGCTTGGCCGCGTACATGGCCCTGTCCGCCGCGCGCAGGAGGCTCGATCCGGCCTCGGATGCCGGGCCGGTGGCCACTCCCACGCTCACAGTGACAGTCGAGCCCAGCGCTGCCGAGACGGCGTCGACCATTCCCTGTGCCACCTCCTCAGCAGCGGCGCGGTCCAATCCTTGCAGCACTGCGGCGAACTCGTCGCCTCCCAACCGGGCGACCAAGTCGCCGGGCCGGACCTGGCTGATAAGTGCGCCGGCCACGCCCTTCAGGGTGCGATCCCCTGCCTCGTGTCCACCGGCGTCATTGATCGCCTTCAGCGCATCAACGTCCACGACAATCATGGCCACGTCGGGTGCGTCCGCACGCGCCATCGCCAGATTGGCCATCCGGACATCGAAGGCCCGCCGGTTCCCGACCCCGGTCAACGCATCGGTATTGGCCAGCACCTGAACCTGATCTCGTTCTAGGGTGACCCGTTCGAGGACTTGCATCGACCGGGCGTTGTGCAGGGTGCGCAGCCGCTGCCGCCACAGTTCCTCGGCAAGCTGATCACCGTAGGCCAAGGCCGCACGCGCCCAATCCGATCCGGACCGGGCGAGCAACGTCGCCAGGGTGTGGTAGGCCGGGGCAGCCGTCACCCAGCTGGCGTTGTCGGGCAGTGCACTGATGGCCTGCTTCGCCACTTCCTGGGCCTCGGTGTGCTGACCGGCCTGGTCCAATGCCCGGGCAAGGAACGGTAGCGCGAAGGCGCGGCTTTCACGTGCACCGCCTTCAAGCCCGTTCAGCTCAGCACGGATCCTGTCCGCCGACATGAGCGGGTCCCCGCTGCCGCTTTCGGCGCAAGCGAGCATCAGTGCGATATGGGCGGCGTAGGGCAGTGTCTCGTCGGTGGTCGCGTACTTCTGCGCCAACGCCGCGTGCCGCGCTGCGATGTCGCTCTTCTCCTGCGCACCGACGGTGTCCCCGATGCGCAGCAGCTCCATCGACCAGTTCAGATGAATCGTGGTGAGGTTGACCTGACTGGCCACCGCGCGCTCCACGATGACATCCGGGGCAGCGGTCGCGGCAGCGAAGGCGAGCTCGTACTGCGGCCGAGCAAATTCAAAGAGCCGCAGCTCGCTGTAGCCATTGCCGAGGCAGGTGCGCGCCGACGCCATGACGAACCCATCGGGGACATCTTCGGGCAACAAGGCCTCGGCCTGAGTGAGATCGTGCAGGATCGACTCCAGGTCGAAGGCCCGCCTGTCGCTCTCGCTGAACCGCAGCCGCGCCCAGGCCCGGAACGACAGGGCGATCGACCGCCATCCGTTGACCAGAGCCTGGTCCACCGGAGAGCCGTGAATGCCATCGCCGGCGGTGAGCGGGAGAATCCGCTCTGCGGTCCGCGCGGCACCCTCGGGGTCGCCCATGGCAATCAGGGCGGCGGCCCGGACGTAGAGCATCCCAGGAGTCTCCGCAACCCGGAGATGCTCATCGGCGAGGGCAAGCGCCTGCTCGCGATGCCCCGTCTGGGCCAGGCGCAGGAGCCGGATCACTTCGGCAAGGCTGTCGTCCGTCCCCGCTCTTGGGTGGCTTGGTGCGTCCACTATCCGGTCCGGCTCTGATCGGCAACGACCGGCTGGGACCCGGTCATCACCACCCGCCTGCTTCGTTTGGCCGCGTACATCGCGCGGTCCGCCGCGCGCAACAGGCTCGATCCGGCCTCGGCCGCCGGTCCGGTGGCCACGCCCAGGCTCACGGTCACCGTCGAGCTCAGCGCTGCCGAGACCGCATCCACCATGCGTTGCGCCACCTCCCCCGCGGCGGCTCGGTCCATCCCGACCAGGACTGCGACGAACTCGTCGCCGCCCAACCGGGCCACCAAGTCGCCGGCGCGGACCTGGCTGGTCAGTGCGCCGGCCACGGCCTGCAGGGCGCGATCCCCTGCCTCGTGTCCACCGGCGTCATTGACTGCCTTGAGCCGGTCCACGTCCACGACGATCAGCGCGACCTCGGCCGAATCCGAATCCGACGCGGCCAGTTCGGCAATCCGGACATCGAAGGCCCGCCGGTTACCGACCCCGGTCAACGCATCGGTATTGGCCAGCACCTGGATCCGGTCCCGTTCCTGGGTGACCCGCTCGACGAACTGCCTGGCGCGAACGTCGTGCAGGGTTCGCAGTCGCTGCCGCCACATCGTCTCCGCGAGCTGATCACCGTAGGCCAGGGCCGCACGCGCCGAATCCGATCCGGACTCGACCAGCAATGTTGCCTGAGTGTGATAGGCCGCGGATGCCACCATCCACGTGGCGTCGGCGGGAAGTGCGCTGATGGCCTGCGTCGCGACCTCCAGAGCCTCGGTGTGCTGGCCGACTCGGCCCAGCGCCCGGGCCAGGAACGGCAGAGCGTACCCGCGGGTTTCCCGAAGGCCACGCCCTTCCAACACTTTCAGCGCGTCGCGGATCCCTTCCGCCTCCCGCCCCTCATTGCCGAAACTGGAGACGGCGCAGGCAAGGAGCAGGCCCGCATGGTCGGCGTAGGACTGCGTATCGTCGGTTGTCGCATACTCCTGTGCCATCGCGGCATGCCGAGCGGCGATGACGCTCTTTTCCCGGGAGCCGCCACTGTCCCCGATGCGGTGCAGTTCCATCGACCAGTTCAGGTGCATCGTGGCGAGATTCAGCTGACTGGACACCGCACGATTGACGACGATCTCGTCGGGCCGGGCGGTAGCGGCGGCAAATGCGGCCTCGAAGTTGGGCCGGGCCAGCTCGTAGAGCCGCAACTCGTGGTAGCCGTTTCCTAGACAGGTGTGGGCCGTGGACAGGACGAACCCGTCAAAGACACCGTCGGACACCATGGCCTCGGCCTCTGCGAGATCGTGCAGGATCGATTCCAGGTCGAAGAGCTGCCCATTGGTATCGATCAACAGCAAGTGCTGCCAAGCCCGCAACGCCAGCGCGATCGACCGCCATCCGGTCATCTCGGTGCCGGCCGTGAGACCCAGCATCCGTTCCGCGCTACGTGCGGCCCCATCATGGTCGCCGAGGGAATGCAAGGTGACGGCCCGGGCGTAGAGAACTCCCGGGCTCTCTCCAGCGCGTAGCTGCTCATCAGCCAGGATCAACGCCTGCTCGCGCTCACCGGTCTGGGCAAGGCGCAGCAACCGAATCACTTCAGCGAAGCTGTCGTCCATGTGGGCGTTCAGTGTCCCTTCGTGTTCGCTGGCTCACCAACCGTGTCCATCATGCCCGGCCTCACCATGATCGTGTACCCACCCCAGGTGAACCCTTTTTCTGCCCGCAGATCCGCCCCAGATTCGTCACCCGCGCTGACCGCCGATCCCCCCTGGCGCGGCCTGCCGCACACCCGATTTCGCCGCCACCGGTGCGCTGAAACGCGACGATGCCGACGCCCCCGCGGGGGACGCCGGCATCGACAGGTTGGAGCGATGCGGACCGCTATGAACCTCAGTTGAAGGAGTCACCGCAGGCGCAGGAACCCTGCGCATTGGGGTTGTCGATCGTGAAACCCTGCTTCTCGATCGTGTCGACGAAGTCGATCACGGCGCCGCCGAGGAACGGTGCACTCTTGCGGTCGGTGACGACCTGCACCCCAGAGAAGTCCGCGACGACGTCGCCATCCAGCGAGCGCTCGTCAAAGAACAACTGATAGCGCAGACCGGAGCAGCCCCCTGGCTGTACGGCGATCCGCAGGCGCAGATCGTGGCGGCCCTCCTGGTCGATGAGCGCCTTGACCTTGGCGGCGGCTGGGTCGGACAGGACCACGCCGCTCAGCGGCTTGGTCCCCGTCGCAGTGGTGTCAGTGCTCGTCGTCATGCCTTGCCCTCCTGGGCGCTAGTCCGGCGCATCTGCCCGTTCCGGTGGCGTCTGTTGAGAACCAACAGCCTCCCCGCCCGGTCTGTTCCATGATAGGCCCCTCATCCTTGCAGGTGGCTTTCCCGCACCGGCCAGCTAGATTGCCAGTGTGAAGCTGCCCAGTGTGAAGCTGCCCGGCCTCGGCCGACGCAAGGCCGACCAGGAAACCGAGCAGACCCACGTCGAGGACGCCCAACTGGAGTCCGCTGCGGTAGGAAAGGGTCGGCCCACGCCGAAGCGACGCGATGCGGAAGGACGACGGTCCGGGCCACCGCCGCCGCCACCCACGACGCGCAAGGAGGCCTACCGCCGGATGCGCGAGACGCAGGCTTCTGGCCGCAAGGACACCCGCGCTGCCGCCTCCGCAGGCGTGGAGTCCGCACTCCCCCGCCGCGATCAGGGCCCCGCCCGGAAACTGGTCCGCAACATCGTGGACTCGCGGCGAAACATCGGCAGCGTCTTCCTGCTGATCGCAGCGCTGGTACTGGTCGGCTACTTCATTCCGGATACGCGCGTTCGCAGTTACACCGTGCTGCTGTGGATGGCGTTCTTCGTCGCGATCATCGTGGATTCGATCTTTCTCGGCCGCCGGATCAAGCGGACGGTTGCCGAGCGGCTTCCGGATGCTCCGGAGTCCAACCGTGCGCTCATCTGGTACGGCGTGACGAGGGCGACGATGGTGCGTCGCTGGCGTTTTCCCAAACCGGCGGTCTCGGTCGGCGACGCCATCTGACCGCTCGCAGACTACTGCGCTGCCGAGAGGCTCATCGGGCCATAGATCTTCTTCTGGCCATCGAACAGGGATACTGCGGCAACGCCCTGCTCAGCAAGATCGGCATAGCTCAGCCCGAGCCAACTCTCGGCATCCGATCGGCTCTCGAAGGTCTCGGCATCGGGCGCGTCCAGCGTTGCGCCCGCCTCGTCCTCGTACCGCCACGTCCAACTCATCGGTAAAGGCTAACGATCATCGTGGCGGAGCACTGGTACGGGCTGGCGGGGCACGGCCGAGCGGCCGGGCGAAGCCGGCGTCGTCCCTGGCTGGGGTAGGACAGGCATCAGCGGGATCACCGCACATGGGATTCGACGAACGGCGGTTTGACCACCGTCACGGTGACCAACCGACCGCGGACGTCGACGTACAGCTCACCGCCCGCGCTGATGCCGAGCCCACGATCGAGCATGGCAAGGCCGATCCCGACTCGCAGCGACGGGGAGAACGTGCCGCTGGTCGTATGGCCGACCTCCGCGCCTGCCTTGTCGAGGACGGGGAGATGGGGGCGGAGAATGCCGCGGCCGGAGGCCCGCACACCCCAGAGCAGACGGCCGGCGCCCGCCTGCTTCTCGGCGAGCAGCGCCGCGCGACCCCAGAAGGCCGGCTTGTCCCAGCCGACCGCCCAGCCGAGCCGGGCATGGTTCGGCGTGATGTCCAGGGAGAGGTCCTGCCCGTGCAGCGGGTAGCCCATCTCGGTCCGCAGCGTGTCCCGGGCTCCGAGCCCGGCCGGGCGGATGCCGTACTCGGCTCCGGCGGCCATGACCGCGTCCCACAGGCCGGGGCCGGCGCCCGACGCGGCGATGAGTTCGTACCCACGTTCGCCGGTGTAGCCCGTCCGGCACACGATCACCTGCGCCGACTGCCCGGACGGCTCCGGCCACGCCGTCTCGGTGAAGCTCATGTAGTCGTGCTCTGACGGGAGCCCGACCCCAGCCAGGACCTCAGCCGATCGTGGCCCCTGCACGGCCAACACGACGAAGTCCGCGTGCTGCTCGGTGACGACGATCTCGCCAGGGGCGGCCGAACGCAGGCGCCGGACGACCTCGGCTGTGTTGGCCGCGTTCGGGACGAGGAAGACCTCGTCCGGGCCACGGAGGTAGGCGAGTAGGTCGTCAACCACACCGCCGGACGCCTCGTCACAGCACAGCGTGTACTGCGCCTGCCCCGGCCCGATCCGGTCGAGGTCATTGGCCAGACACGAATTGAGGAATCTCGCCGCTCCTGGTCCGGACACGGTCGCCTTGCCGAGATGTGAGACGTCGAACAGACCTACCGCCGTCCGTACGGCGAGGTGCTCGGCCAGCACGCCGCCGCCCCGACCGGGGTACTCCACCGGCATCGACCAGCCCCCGAAATCGGCCCATTTTGCGCCGAGGGACTGGTGCCGGTCATGGAGCGGGGAGCGCTGTGCGGACATACCGGAACACGCTAGTGGCCGAACGCATCGACGCCGCCGGGAATAGGGCGCGCCTCGCGTGGCATAATCTGCCTGTGCATGCCTCCAGAATCCGGCTTGTGGGCCGAGCCCACATCGACTTCGGACGGGTCCGCAGCATGATGTGTCCCCGCGGCTGACGCGTTCCCGACCTAGCCGCCGGGCGCGTATCGGCTCGGCGTGGCCCGTGGGCTAACCCGCTTTCCGGTCACCTCGTGCGTCGGCACCGTACCCGCAACCTCCTGCCGACCGCTGGTTCGCGTCCCCATCCACGAGGACCACGCATGAGCACCGTTTACTCGACCCGCCCCCCCGACCCCACCCGCCCCCGAGGTCAAGGCCAATGGGCGCTCGGTTACCGGGAACCGCTGAACGTCAACGAACGGGTCAAGGCGGACGGCGCACCGCTGGAGGTCCGCGAGCGGATCGAGAACCGCTACGTGCACACCGGGTTCGCCGGCATCGACCCGGCGGATCTGCGCAACCGGTTCCGCTGGTGGGGCCTCTACACCCAGCGCCGTCCCGGCATCGACGGCGGTCGTACGGCCAGCCTGGAACCGCATGAACTGGAGGACGAGTACTTCATGCTGCGGATCCGGATCGACGGCGGTGCGCTGACCAGCGAACAGCTTCGGGTGATCGGTGAGATCTCCACGCTGTACGGCCGCGACTCCGCTGACCTGACCGACCGGCAGAACATCCAGCTGCACTGGATCCGGATCGAGGACGTTCCCGACATCTGGCAGCGCCTGGAGGCGGTCGGGCTGGAGACGACCGAGGCGTGCGGCGACTGCCCGCGGGTCATCCTCGGCTCCCCGGTCGCGGGCATCGCCGAGGAAGAGCTGCTCGACCCGACACCGGTCATCGAGGAGATCAAGGCTCGCTTCATCGGCGATCCGTCCTTCGCCAACCTGCCACGCAAGTACAAGACCGCGATCACCGGGATGCCGGTCAGTGACGTCGTGCACGAGATCAACGACATCTCGCTGATCGCGGTCAAGCACCCGGACCTCGGCGTCGGCTACGACCTCTGGGTGGGTGGCGGACTGTCGACCAACCCCCGGTTGGCCGAGCGGCTCGGGGTGTTCGTGAGCCAGGCGGAGGCTGCCGAGGTATGGGCCGCGGTGACCGCGGTCTTTCGTGACTACGGTTACCGCCGGATGCGGCACAAGGCCCGGCTGAAGTTCCTCCTCGCCGACTGGGGTCCGGCGAGGTTCCGCGAGATCCTGGAGTCGGAGTACTTGCATCGTCGCATGCCCGACGGGCCGGCCCCACGCCCCTCGCTGGACCGGGGGGATCACATCGGCGTGCATCGCCAGCGCGATGGCCGGTACTACATCGGGGCCACACCGACCGTGGGCCGGGTCTCCGGAACGATGCTCACCGAACTGGCCAAGACGCTGGAAGCGCACGGATCGCAACGGTTGCGAATCACCCCGCACCAGAAGCTGGTCGTGCTGGACGTGCCCGAGGACCAGATCGATCAACTCAGCGGATCGCTGGACGAGTTGGGCCTGACCAGCAAACCGAGCCCGTTCCGCCGAAACACCATGGCCTGCACCGGGATTGAATACTGCAAGCTGGCCATCGTTGACACCAAGATCACTGCGGCCCAGGCGATCACCGAACTCGAGCACCGCCTGGCTGACGTGGTGAGCCAGATCGACGTTCCGATCTCGCTGCACGTCAACGGCTGCCCCAACTCCTGTGCCCGCATCCAGGTCGCCGACATCGGGCTCAAGGGGATGATCGTCACCGATGCCTCGGGCGACCAGGTGGAGGGGTTCCAGATCCACCTCGGTGGCGGCCTCGGCCAGGAAGCCGGGTTCGGTCGCAAGGTGCGCGGGCTCAAGGTCACCTCCGCGGAACTTCCTGACTACGTCGAACGGGTTGTCCGCGGCTTCCTGGCCGCCCGCGATCCCGGCGAGGGTTTCGCGTCCTGGGTCATCCGGGCGGACGAGACGGCGCTGGCATGACGGCGCTGATCGAGGGCCCGGGGCTGACCTACAACCGCGACGAGATGCGCTCGCTCGTGCAGCATGCCGCTGCCGAGTTCGAAGGAGCCGACGCGTCACACGTATTGGCTTGGGCGGCAGCCATCTTCGGTCGCGGATTGGCAGTCGCCGCAAGCATGCAGGACGCCGTGGTTCCGCACCTGGTGAGCCGTGCGATCCCAGACGTGGACGTGCTGTTCATCGACACCGGCTATCACTTTCCGGAGACGCTACGGACTCGCGACCTTGTGACTCGGCACTTGCCGATCACCGTGGTGACGCTGACGCCGAGCCGTAGCATCGCCGAGCAGGACGCGGTCCTCGGTCCGAATCTGCATGAGCGTGACCCGGATACCTGCTGCTTCCTACGCAAGGTGAACCCGCTGGCCGAGGCCCTGCAGGACTACAAGGCCTGGGTGGGGGGCGGCCGGCGCGTCGACAGCCCGACGCGGGCGCACCTGCCGATCGTCTCCTGGGACCACACGCACGACATGGTCAAGATCAGCCCGATCGTCGCGTGGAGCGATGCCGACGTCGGGGCCTACCAGGAGTGGCACGGCCTTCCCCGGCACCCACTGATCGGCGACGGGTTTCCCTCCATCGGCTGTGCGCCGTGCACCAGACGGGTCCAGCCCGGCGAGGATGTCCGCGCCGGCCGCTGGGCCGGACACGCAAAGACCGAATGCGGAATATATGGCTGAGCCACGGGCGGTGCTGCTGATCAACCACGGCAGCCGCCAGCCGCACGCCGCAACCTTCACCCATGATGCGGCGGCCGCGCTGCGGCGCGAGGACCCAGACCGGATCGTCCGGGTCAGCTTTCTGGAGTTGACTCCGCCGAGTCCGGCCCACGCCCTGCACCAGCTCGCCCGCGCCGGGATCACCGACGTGCAGGTGGTGCCGCTGCTGTTCTCAGCTGGGCACCACTACCGCATCGACATACCGGCCGCCGTCCATGCCGCGCTGGAATCCGTGCCGGGCATGCGGGTGCAGATCGCGCCGCCGCTGCTGACCGATACCCATGACGACCTGATCGCCGCCCTCGATGCCCGCTTGGACGAGGCGATTCAGGACCAGCCGTCGAGCGCCGGACACCGGCCGGATGGTCTGGTCCTGCTCGCGGCCGGGTCCAGCGACGGCGAGGCACGGGCTCAGGTACGCGGGTTGGCCGACGCGTGGGGACGCGCACGCATGGTGCCCGCTGAGGCAGCCTTCTGTGATCTGCGTGGCGGCGACGTGCGCGCCGCAATGGCGAAACTGTCGGGTCGCGGGGCCTACCGCATCGCCTGCGGTTCCCTGTTCCTCGCGACCGGTCGGCTGCTCGACGCCGGCCGGCACGCCGCTGCGAACGCGGGCGCGGGGACGATCGCCGGGCCGTTGGGTCTGACCCCTCCCCTGCTGGGCCTTCTCCGTCGGCGCTGTAAGCCTGCGGTGGTCGCCGGATAGCATCGGTGACAATGCCCACCCTGACAAGGCCCACCCTGACAAGGCCCACCCTGACAAGGCCCACCTTGCACGCGAGCGACAAAGCCCTGGACGCCCTCACCGCCGACGCCATCAGCGGCGGGATCGGAAAGGGCAAGACCCGGCCACTGATGACCTCGGGCGCGCAGGCACTCGACGCGTTGTTGGGCGGCAAGCTCCCCGACGCGCTCAAGGTGCTCGCCGCCTCCGGTGCCGAGGGTGAGGTCACTCGGATCGCCACGCTGGGAGCCGGCCCGTTCCCTGTCGTTGCTGCTGTCGGGCTCGGGGCTCCCGGGGACGACGGCACGTACTCCGCGGAGAGCATCCGGCGCGCCGCCGGGTCGGCCGTACGCGCGTTGACCGGTCGTCGCACAGTCCTCAATGCACTCGCCCACGAGGGTGGGATCGACCGGATCCGCGCCGCCGGCGAGGGGGCCCTGCTGGGCGCCTACCGCTATCTGACGTACAAGTCCGAAGACCAGCCCGCGCGCACGTCCCCGCCCCAGCGAGTGACCCTGCTCGTAGCAGACGCCAAGGATCCCGCCGTCAAGGCAGAACTGCGCCGGATCGAAGCCGTCGCGAACGCGGTCACCCTCACCCGCGACCTGGTCAACGCCCCCCCGAACGATCTCTATCCCGCGGAGTTCGCCCGCCGGGCCGAAGCGGCGGGCAAGGCCGGCGGGCTCAAGATCGAGATCCTCAACGAGAAGGCCCTGGCCAGGGGACGCTACGGAGGTGTGCTGGCCGTCGGCTCCGGGTCGGACCGCAAGCCGCGGTTGGTCCGGATGCATTACACCCCGGCCGGCTCGGCTGTGTGCAAGATCGCCCTGGTCGGCAAGGGCATCACCTTCGACTCCGGCGGTATCTCGATCAAGCCGGCGGCCCACATGGACGAGATGAAGTCCGACATGGCCGGAGCAGCCGCGATGGTGGCAACAGCCTGTCTGGTCGCGGAGTTGGGGTTGCCGGTGGAGCTGATCGCCACCATCCCGATGGCCGAGAACCTGCCAAGCGGGACCGCCTACCGGCCCGCCGACGTGCTCACCTTCCGCAACGGAAAGACCGCCGAGATCACCAACACCGACGCCGAGGGGCGTGTCGTCCTCGCTGACGCCATCGCGCGTGCCTGCGAGGACGGACCGGACTGGCTGATCGAGACCTCGACCCTGACCGGTGCGGCTCGAATCGCCTTGGGCGCTCGGACGGCCGGCGTGATGGGAAGTGACGACCTGCGCGGCCGGGTCATCGCCGCTAGTGAGCGAAGTGGTGAGTCCATGTGGGCGATGCCCATGCCCCCCGAACTGCGCAAGGGTCTGGACTCCTCGGTCGCCGATCTGATCAACGCCAACACCGACCGGCTCGGAGGAATGCTCGTCGGCGGGCACTTCCTGTCCGAATTCGTCACCGAGGGCACCGAGTGGGCACACATCGACATCGCCGGTCCGGCGTTTAACAACGGCAAGGCGTGGGGCTACAACCCCAAGGGCGGTACGGGCGTACCGATTCGAACCCTGCTCACCCTGATCGAGGACCTTGCGACCGAGGCTGCTGCCGCGAGCTAGCCGGAACCGGTGCGGTCCTCCTTCTTCTGCCGGGCGCTCCATTCCCGCATCCGCTCGGGATAACCCATGACGGCGGCGTCATAGACCGGGATGGCGAGCTTGCGGGCGAGCTTCTGGGCACCGTCGGGGCCATCAATGCGGCGCCGGGTCCATTCACCGTCGGCGGCGACGAAGACGACGGTGGCCTCGGTGACCGCCGTACGCGGCTCCACGTAGGCCTCCACACCCTTACGGGAGGCCGCGAAAGCCTCAAGGTGAGCAGTGTCGGCATTCGTCGACTCGCGCAGCGTCCCCGGTCGTTTCTTGCGGCCGAACAGAGCCACGAAAGCCTCCCCATCTCCTGCTGAGCCGTCAACGATAGGGCGCAGGTCACCGTTGTGCCGACAGTGGCAGGATGGCGACGACGACATGGAGGACGCAGTGAGCGAGCATCGCAGCGAGGTACGAGCGAGGAGCGCAGCGAACACAGCGCCCGAAGGGCGCGCACGTCCGGAGGACGTCATGACGTCGAGCGAGGAACGAGCGAGCGCGGATCGAGGTCTTTCGGATCGCCGTGGACTGTTCCTGGCCGTCGGTGGCTGCGCCGTTGCCGCGGCCATCCTGCTGCTGGCCGCCGGCCAGCCCTGGCTGCTGGCCACCCTGCCGGCGCAGCCCCCGCTGCCCGCCGTGCAGAAGACATTTCGCGGCGGGGAGGTCGTGGAGTTCCTGGTCCCGGTCGGCATCCTGGCTGGCGCCGCCGGTCTCGCGCTGATCGCCACCCGCCGGATCGGACGCCTCGTCGTGGGCTGCGGTTTGACGGCGGCCGGCTTCCTGGTCATCTTGGCCAGCGGGTTCTTCCTCTACGACGACGGACTGAACACCGCGCTGGCCTGGGCGCAGGCCTACGCGCCGCCCGGGGGGTCACTGGTCCCCGACCGGGACGTCAGCACCGTGCCCGCTGGACTGGCCGCGGCTGCCGGGGGCCTGGCTCTCGTCGTCGGCCTGCTCGCCAGCCTGCGCAGCGGGCGTTGGCCGGTGATGGGAGCACGCTACGAACGCCGGACCCGCTCCTCCGGCCGAGCCGTGGGAAGGCAAGCATCTGTAGCTGGGGTTGGACCCGCCGTGGGTGCCTCCCCGGGTGCCGACGAGGCAGCCATGTGGTCGGCCGTCGAACGCGGTGAGGACCCAACCATGCCGCAGTCTGCTGTTCACCCGGACGACGGACGCGCAACCCCCCAGGACCAGCCGGTCCCGGGCGG
>JBPCPI010000225.1:0-22561 GCA_050999295.1 Geodermatophilaceae bacterium
ACAGTTGGTGGTGCGTCGGGCAGCCCCCCCCTTGGCTGCCCGACGCTTCATGCCGTTCCCCCAGCGCCGCTCAGCCCGGCGCCCATCCAGCACGCCGCTAGTTGACCTGACGCTGCGCGCCCTCCCAGAATTCCTGGCGCAGCTTGAACTTCTGCACCTTCCCGGTCGAGGTCCTGGGGATCTCGGCGCGGAACTCCACCGCTTTCGGGGTCTTGTAGCCGGCCAGTTTGGATCTGACGTGGGTGATGATCTCGTCCTCCGTAGCCGTCTCCCCCGCCGCCAGCACGATCAGGGCGGTTACCCTTTCGCCCCATTTCTCGTCGGGAACCCCGATGACGGCGACTTCGGCCACTGCCGGATGGCTGAACACAGCGTCCTCGACCTCGATGGATGAGACGTTCTCACCGCCGGTGATGATCACGTCCTTCTTCCGGTCGGAGATCGTGAGATATCCGCCCTCGTCGATGCTTCCGCCGTCGCCGGTGTGGAACCAACCATCCTGGATCGCCTCGTCAGTGGCGTCCGGGTTCTCCCAGTAGCCGCCCATCACGACGTTGCCGCGGACCAGGATCTCGCCGGACTCCGAGGTCTTCGTGCGCGTTCCGAGGCCAGGCACGCCGGCTCGAGACAGCATCGTGGCCCGCTCCTCGGCAGACCGGCCGTCGTACTCCGCGCGGGGCCGGTTGACGGTCACCAGCGGGGTGGTCTCGGTCAGCCCGTAGATCTGATTGAACTCCCAGCCCAGCTCCTTCTCGACCCGGGCGATCAGCCGTGAGGGCGGCGGCGCTCCGGCCACGACGATGCGGGTGGTTCCGCGGCCCGGGATGTCCCCCTGCAGCTGGGCGGCGGCGTCAAGGGTCATGTTCCACACCGCCGGCGCGCCAGCGGCGAAGGTGACCCCGTGCTGGTCGACGCGGCGGAGAATCTCGGCCCCGTCGATCTTGCGGATGATGACGTTGGTCGCGCCGACACCGGCCGCCGAGTACAGCAGCCCCCAGCCGTTGCAATGAAACTGCGGGAGCGTGTGCAGGTAGACGTCACGGTCGGACATCTGCATGTGCATTCCGAAGGTGACCGAGTTGATCCAGATGTTGCGGTGGGTCAACTGGACGCCCTTGGGTCGCGCCGTCGTTCCGCTGGTGTAGTTCAAGGTCGCGGTTGCGTCCTCGTCGGGGTCAGGCCACCGGCGTGGTTCGGTCTCGTAGCGGAGCAGGGCGTCGTCGCTCTCGGCACCGAGCAGGAACCGGTGCTCCGCGGAGATCGCGGCCAGGGCCTTGTCCAGTTCCGGGTCAATCAGGAGCACCCGGGCGCCGCTGTGCTCGACGATGTAGGCGACCTCGTCGGCTTGCAACCGGAAGTTGATCGGCACCAGGATGCGCCCCGACGCGGGTACGGCGTAGAGGAGTTCGAGCAGCCGCGCCGAGTTGTGGCTGACGATCGCCACCCGCTCGCCTGGCCGGATTCCCAGCTCGTCGAGGCCAGCCTGGATGGCCCGACCCCGTCTGGCCAGTTCTCGATAGGTGACCGAGCCCAGCGATCTGGCTGGCTGGTCGGGCTCGTCGACGACGCCGATCCGGTCGCCGTAGACCAGTTCGGCCCGGTCAAGGAAGTCATTCACCAGGAGCGAAACGCGCATACCCCTCACGCTAGTCGGCTGCGGCCACTTCATCGAAGATGTTGACCCGGTCAGCTGAGGCCGCGTTCGAGGTTGGCAAGGCCGCGTGGGACGGCCCGCTTCGCTTGATCGCATACATCGCCAGGTCGGCGTGCTGCAGCAACGTCTCGAAGTCGGCCCCGTGTTCAGGGGCCAGCGCGATCCCGAGCGCACCGTCGACGTTCAACAGGTTGCCCTCGATCTCTATGGGCTGCCTGATCGCGCCGATGATGCGACCGGCCACCGCAAGTGCGGCCGACTTATCGGCCAGATCGGGCAGCAGTACGGCGAACTCATCACCGCCGAGCCGAGCGACCAGATCGGTGGGTCGAACGGCGCCGCTGAGCCGATCACCGATCACCTGGAGCAGCCGGTCTCCCGCCCGGTGGCCCAGCGTGTCGTTGATCTCTTTGAATCGATCCAGATCGATGACGAACAGTCCCACGGTTTCCCTGGTGCCAGCGGCACCGGCGAGGACCTCCTCGGCCCGCCCGCGCAGATGGGTGCGGTTGGGCAGACCGGTGAGCGCGTCGTGACCGGCCTGATGCGCAAGCGCCAACGAGGCGACGTTGTTCTTGTACAGCGCAAACAGCGGGACCAGCAACAGGGGCACCAGCCAAGGGGAACGTTCGGCCGCGAGGACCACGAGCGGAGCCATCGCGATGGATGCTCCGTCATTGAGCGGTGACAACGGACCGATGTCCACGATCACCTCGTGCCACCACGAGGTCCCCAGGTGCAGCGCAATCGACGTACCCACCAGAATCGTGTTGGTCAACAGAGACACAATTCCGGCGACGACAAGTGCCGGGAGGGTCAGTGCGTCGATCGGTGCAGGCGAGTCAATCGATCCGGCGATCCCGAATGCCCGGAGGCACAGGTAGCCGGCACCGATGCTGAGCGCGTACTGAGTGACATCGAAGAACCATCGCCACCACACCTTGTGGGTGCGCCAGCCGTCCCAGATCGTCGTCATGGTGTGGACGAGAATCGCCAGTGCGACACCAGCCAGTCCCCAGTGCAGCAGCAACGCGAAGATGAACATCATCGGGTATGACGACCCGGACTGGGAGCTCACCCGGCTGATGGCCAATGGACCCAACTCGACCAGGACCAGCAGGCCGACCACCACGAGCAACGACGCAGCCTCGACCCGAGGGATCCCGAGTTCCCGAACGGAAACGAGGATGACGCCTGTACCGGCGACGAAGACCAGGCAGATGTACAGCCAGAACGGCCACTGAGACAGCGGAGGTATCGCATTGCGTTTGTCAGGGCTCGACACAGGATCCCCCTCTGCCCGACAGCCCCCAGCACAGGCACAGCCGAGACAAGCCCGTCGGCCCAGTCGAGCAACGTCAGGGTACCCGGCACTTACGGGTGGCTCCCCACCGCTAGTCCGCTGCCAGTGCCCCGACGAGAGGTCTTGCTTGTGATCGTTGCGGCGCCGCATCGACGGCCCGGCGTCGTCGCTGCCATGCCGCGCTGACCAGGGCGAGGCAGATCACCACGATCCCAGCACACACCCAGCCGAGCAGGATGTCGATGACGTAGTGCTCCCCGGAATACACCAGGATCAGCCCCATCAGCATCGGGTAGAGCCCGAGCAGCACCCGGGCCGCCCAGCCGAGGACCGGCCAGAAGAACAGCAGCACGAGTACGGCGTACGCGGTGTGCAACGACGGTAGGGCCGCCACGAGGTTCACCTTCGCCTGGCCCTGATCCAGCAGTGCGCCAGCGCTGTGCAGCCCCAGCACGTCCCAACCCAGGCCCGACAGCCGCTCCACATCCGGAATGACCCCCCGTGCCGCGGCGTACCAGGGCGGAGCCGCCGGAACCAAGATGTAGGTCACCACGCCGACCAGGGCGACGCCGACGACATGGGCGGTGAAGCTGATCCAGCGCCGGCGGTTGCGCAGCCACAGGACCGCGGCGATGACCGGGGTGACGAAAAAGTGTGACACGTAGACTGCGGTGACCAGGACGTGCCACCAGGCTCCGTTCCCGCCGGTGTTCCAGCCCGTCGACGGATAGAGATGCTCCTGCAGCCACACCGTCGGGAACGTCCCGCCGAACAGCGTGGACTCCAGGGCCGCCAGGTCATTGACGTGTACGGGCATCCCGAGAGAGTCAGCCAGGCCACGCGTCAGGTCGTAGAGGACCAGAATGCCGAGGAAGGGCAGCCAGTCCAGAACCAGCCTGGCCATCGCCCGCCAGCCGCGGCCGAGGCAACCGATGGAGAGCCCGGTTAGTACCCAGGCGTAGAGCCCCAGGCGTTCGGTCGGCACTCCATCGGTCAGGACGAACACCATGAGGACGACGCCGTACGCCGCGGCCAGACCCCAACGGATCCCTGACCAGCTCAGCGGTTGAGCGACCAGAATCTCGCTGGAGGCCTCCGCTGACATGGGCGCACCATAAGCGACGGCGACTCTTCGGATACCAGTCAACTCCCGTTCACGCGTCGTTCGCATCGCGGTGGGGGGTCGCGCCAGGCGGGCTGCGCCTGCTCGGGGACCTCACACCGCCGGCAGCCGGCCGATACGGGACACTGGAGACCCAGAACGCAGAGCTGAACCAGGGAGGTCACAACCGGTGGATTCGAGCAAGAACAGCGTCGGCGCCTCGGGCACGTTGACGGTGGGCGACGAGTCCTACGAGTTCTATCGGCTGGCCGTGATCGAGGGCGCCGACAAGCTCCCGTACAGCCTGAAGGTGCTGCTCGAAAACCTGCTCCGCACCGAGGACGGCGCGAACATCACCGCGGACCACATCCGCGCGCTGGCCGCCTGGGACCCGAACGCCGAGCCGGATCAGGAGATCCAGTTCACTCCGGCTCGGGTGATCATGCAGGACTTCACCGGCGTTCCGTGCGTCGTCGACCTGGCGACCATGCGAGAGGCCATGGTCACCCTCGGTGGTGATCCGTCCAGGATCAACCCGCTGGCCCCGGCCGAACTGGTGATCGACCACTCGGTCATCGCCGATGTGTTCGCCCGTTCCGACGCCTTCGAGCGCAACGTGAATCTGGAGTACGAGCGAAACGCGGAGCGTTACCAGTTCCTGCGCTGGGGACAGACCGCGTTCCAACAGTTCAGGGTCGTGCCGCCGGGCACCGGAATCGTCCATCAGGTCAACATCGAGCACCTGGCCAGGGTCGTGTTCATCGCTGGCGATGGCGCCGGACGGCTGGTCTATCCCGACACCTGCGTCGGCACCGACTCACATACGACGATGGTCAACGGCCTGGGTGTGCTGGGCTGGGGTGTCGGCGGAATCGAGGCCGAGGCAGCGATGCTCGGTCAACCCATCTCGATGCTGATTCCCCGAGTCGTGGGATTCAAGCTCACCGGGGCACTTCCCGACGGCGCCACCGCTACTGACCTGGTGCTCACGATCACCGAGATGCTCCGCGCGCACGGCGTCGTGGGGAAATTCGTCGAGTTCTACGGGGAGGGCGTTGCCGCCGTGCCGTTGGCCAACCGCGCCACGATCGGCAACATGAGCCCGGAGTTCGGCTCGACGGCCGCGATGTTCCCGATCGATGCAGAGACGTTGCGTTACCTGGAGCTCACCGGTCGTACGTCCGAGCAGCGCGCGCTGGTCGAGGCGTACTGCAAGGAGCAGGGGCTGTGGCATGACCCGACCCGAGAGGCCGCCTACTCCGAGTACCTCGAACTGGATCTTGCTTCGGTCGTTGCCTCCATTGCCGGCCCCAAGCGTCCGCAGGATCGGGTGGCGCTCTCCGACGCCAAGGCCTCCTTCCGCGAGGCGCTACCGGACTACGCGCACGGCACCGTGCGCACCCGGCCGAGCATTCATTCCACTGTGGACATGGCCGTCGAGGACACCTTCCCGGCCAGCGACCCACCAGCCCTCGGCGAACGGGACGGGAACGGACCACCCCACGGGGCGCCGCAGGGGCCCCCGACCGCGACCTCCGATGCAGTAGGTGACCGTGTCCGGCAGCCGACGCCGGTCACCATGGAGGACGGCACGCAGACCTCCGTCGATCACGGCCATGTGGTCATCGCCTCGATCACCTCGTGCACCAACACGTCCAACCCTTCGGTCATGCTCGGTGCGGCTCTGCTGGCAAAGAAGGCGGTGGAGCGGGGATTGACGGCCAAGCCGTGGGTCAAGACCTCCCTCGCGCCGGGGTCCAAGGTGGTCATGGACTACTACGCCAGGGCGGAGCTGATCCCGTACCTGGAGAAACTCGGCTTCCATCTGGTGGGGTACGGGTGTACGACCTGCATCGGCAACTCCGGTCCGCTGCCCGAACCGGTCTCCGCCGCCGTCAACGAGGCTGACCTGGCTGTCGTCGCGGTGTTGTCGGGCAACCGGAACTTCGAGGGCCGGATCAATCCGGATGTGAAGATGAATTACCTCGCCTCGCCGCCGCTGGTGATCGCCTACGCCTTGGCCGGGACGATGGATCTGGACCTGACCACGGAGGCTCTGGGGCAGGACCCGGACGGCAACGACGTCTTCCTGGCTGACATCTGGCCCTCTCCGCAGGAGATCCAGGCGACCATCGAGGCCTCGGTCAGCGCAGAGATGTACACCCGGGACTACGCCGACGTCTTCGCTGGCGACGATCGCTGGAAGTCGCTGTCCACACCCGAGGGCGATGTCTTCGAGTGGGACGACACCTCCACCTACGTACGGCGTCCGCCGTACTTCGAGGGCATGTCCCGCCAGCCCTCCGCGGTCACTGACATCAGCGGTGCGCGGGTTCTTGCGGTTCTCGGCGACTCGGTGACTACCGACCACATCTCCCCCGCCGGTGCGATCAAGGCCGACTCCCCCGCCGGTGCCTATCTCACCGAACACGGAATCGCCAAGCGGGACTTCAACTCCTACGGCTCACGACGCGGCAACCACGAAGTGATGATTCGTGGGACCTTCGCTAATATCAGGCTGCGCAACCAGCTGGTACCGGGTGTCGAAGGCGGGTTCACGGTGAACCATCTGACCGGCGAGCAGGAGACCATCTATGCCGCGTCGTGCGCCTATCGTGAGGCGGGTATCCCGCTGGTCGTCCTGGCCGGCAAGGAGTACGGGTCGGGGTCGTCCCGAGACTGGGCCGCCAAGGGAACCGCGCTGCTCGGCGTGCGCGCGGTGATCGCCGAGTCCTACGAGCGCATCCACCGGTCGAACCTGATCGGGATGGGCGTGCTCTCGTTGCAGTACGCCGACGGCGATACCGCAGAATCGTTGGGGCTCAAGGGCGATGCGGAGATCTCGGTTCTCGGCATCACCGCCATGAACGAGGGTCCGGTGCCACGCGAGGTGACGGTGCGGGCCGGCGACAAGGAGTTCCGGGCACGAGTACGAATCGACACGCCCGGTGAGGCCGAGTACTACCGGCACGGCGGGATCATGCAGTACGTGCTGCGCTCGCTCCTGCGCACCTGACCCACCCGACTCAGGGGCACCCTGTGACGATAGGAACGTAGTGATCCTCCCCTGATGGTCTCCGCCGGCCGCCAGTCGATCCGTAATCCTGGGCATGAGGGGAAGGTTCTAACGATAGGTACGTAGCAGGGTGCCCCTGAGTCGATTGGTGGGAGGTGGAGGCGTGCGGGTGTGTGTGGTCGGGGCGGGGGTGATCGGCCTGACCTGTGCGGTGCGGTTGGCCGAGTCGGGCCATTCGGTGCACATCGTCACTGCGCAGCCGGCCGCAGAGTCGGTCTCGGCCGTCGCTGCGGCGATGTGGTTTCCGTACCGGGCCTTCCCGTTGGATCGGGTGCTGGCCTGGTCGATGACGTCACTGGCGGTCTTCGAGGCACTCGCCGCCGACCCCACCACCGGCGTGGCCCTCCGGTACGGCACGCAACTCCATCGCATCGCCGAGCCGGATCTGTGGTGGGCAGAGCAACTGACCGGCCCGGTCCAGGTCAACGGCGATGACCTGCCGCCAGGGATCACCGCCAGTTCAGCCATCGTCGGGGGGCTACGTACCCGACTGCCGGTCATCGTCATGAGCCGCTACTTGAGCTGGCTGGAACGTCGCTGCGCGGACATCGGGGTCACCACCGAATCAGCCAAGCTGGAATCGGTGGGCGCCGCGGATCCCTCGGCCGACGCGGTGGTCATGGCGGTCGGGATGGGGGCGCTCGAACTCGTCGGCGACGGGGAGGTGACGCCCATCAGGGGGCAGGTGGTGCGCCTGGCCAATCCCGGGCTCACCGACTGGCTGCTCGATGAGGACGACCCCGCCCAGTTCTGCTACGTCATTCCCCGCTTCGACGACGTGGTGTGCGGCGGCACCGCAGACGTCGGGCAGAGCTCGCTCGAACCCGACCTGGCGACCGAGGCTGTGCTGCTGGCCAGAGCGCGCGCGCTCGTACCTGATCTCGTCGATGCGCCGATCGTGTCCCGGGCGGTGGGGCTTCGCCCCGGGCGGACGGCGGTCCGGCTGGAGCGCTGCGACGAACTGGATCCAGCCGGCCGGCCGGTGGTGGCCTGCTACGGCCACGGCGGCGCCGGGGTGACGATGTCCTGGGGCTGCGCCGACGAGGTCGCTGGGCTTCTAGCCAGCTGACTTTCCTGGCCCTCCGAATCCTGGGCCGATGGGTCAGGTGCGGCTCCGGTTGATGAGCGCCTCCACACCATCCAGCAACCGGACAAGACCGAACTCAAAGGCGTGTTCGAAGTCATAGGCAGCACCATGCTGCTCCCCGGCAGCGGCACCCACCCGAGAGGCAAGCGGGAAGGCAGCCGGGTCGAAGACGTTGTCCAGGTAGGGCGCCATGGCGGCCCACCACCGCGCGTCGGTCAGCCCGGTCTGCGCCACGACGGCGCTGGCGTCGGCGGCACCGCGCGCGGCCCCGTGCACGAAACCGTTGACCAGCGTGATCACCGAGTCCATTTCGACATCGTTCAGCCCAACGCCGTCGATCGCGGCCAATTCGCGCTCGTCCCTGGCGATCACGTTGGGCCCCAGGGGTGGTCGACCGGTCGCGACTTGCAGGAGCCACGGATGTCGCCGATAGAGAGCCCAGTTGTCCCGCGCGACTCGGTCCAGCCGACTACGCCACCCCGTACCGTCAACTGAGCCAACGACCTCGCCGTACACCGTGTCGAGCATGACGTCGAGGAGTTCGGCTTTGGCGGGAATGTAGGTGTACAGCGACATCGTCCCGATGCCTAGAAGGCGCGCAATCCTGCGCATGGACACCGCACCGGGGCCTTCGGCGTCGGCCAATTCGATGGCTGTCCGGACGATCTGCAGAACGGTTTGACTCGGCGGCGGCCCGGGACCTCGTCGGCCTTCCGGCGGGCTGTCCGGCCACAGCAACGCCATGCTCCGCGCCGGGTCGCCGGTGCCGCTGAACTCGCCTGTCACCGATCCACCGTACGCAGCACAATCCGATCAGATCGCAGCGATCGGACGCGGCTCCTGGTCGGCGAACTGCGTGCGATAGAGATCCGCGTAACGGGTGCCGACGGCAAGGAGGTCGTCATGGCGTCCGTGTTCGACGATCCGACCGTTCTCGACCACCAGGATCTGATCGGCTCGGCGGATCGTGGACAGCCGATGCGCGATCACCAGTGAGGTACGCCCGACCAGGGCCGACTCCAACGCGAGTTGCAACGCCGCCTCGGACTCGCTGTCCAGATGAGCCGTGGCCTCGTCCAGGATGACGATGTCGGGTTCCTTGAGCAGCAGTCGGGCGATGGCCATCCGCTGTTTCTCACCGCCGGACAGCCGATGGCCACGATCGCCGACCACGGTGTCCAGCCCATCGGGCAGCGAATCGAGCAATCCCTGCAACTGCGCGTCGCGGATGGCACTGCCCATCTCCTCATCGGTGGCCTCGGGCCGGGCGTAGGAAAGGTTGGCCCGGATCGTGTCGTGGAACAGATGCGCGTCCTGGGTGACCATTCCGATCCTGGACCGCAGCGACGCGAGGGTGACGCGGCGGATGTCTGTCCCGCCGACGAGAACCGCGCCCGCGGTCACGTCGTATACCCGGGGGATCAGGTTGGCGATCGTGGTCTTGCCCGCCCCTGACTGACCGACCAGAGCGATTAGTTCCCCAGGAGCAGCGCTGAACGAGACACCGTGCAGGACGGGCGTCGAGGTCTTCGAGTCGACGACGGCGATGTCCTCGAGCGAGGCGAGTGAGACCTCTTCGCCACTGGGATAGGTGAAGTGCACGTTGTCGAACTCCACGGAGCGCGATCCTGACGAAAGCACCACGGCGTCGGGATGCTCCGTGATCCCCGGAGTGAGGTCCAGCACCTCGAACACCCGGTCGAAGGAGACCAGCGCGCTCATGACGTCGACGCGAATGTTGGACAGCGCGGTAAGTGGACCGTACAACCGGGACAGCAGCAGGGCCAGGGACACGACCGTGCCGGCATCCAGATCCCCCTGTACGGCGAGCACGCCACCGACGCCGTACACGAGCGCGGCGGCCAGCGACGCGACCAGGGTCAGGGCAACGAAGAAGATCCGGCCGTACATGGCCGAGACTATCCCGATGTCGCGGACCCGTCCGGCTCGACCACGGAAGGACTCAGCCTCCTGTTCGGGACGGCCGAACAGGGCGACGAGCAGCGCGCCGGCGACGTTGAACCGTTCCGTCATGGTGGCGTTCATCGACGCGTTGAGGTCGTAGCTCTCTCGGGTGATTTTCTGCAGCCGGCGGCCGACGATCCTGGCGGGGAAGATGAAGACCGGCAGGAGGACCAGCGACATCAGGGTGATCTGCCAGGACAGGGTGAGCATGACGCCGACGGTGAGCACCAGTCCGACCACGTTGGAGATGACCCCGGACAGGACCGAGGTGAACGCCCGCTGTGCGCCCAGCACGTCGGAGTTCAGCCGGCTGACCAGGGCGCCGTTCTGCGCCCGGGTGAAGAAGGCGATAGACATCTGCTGGACGTGCTCGTAGACCTGGGTCCGCAGGTCGTAGATGACGCCCTCGCCGATCCGGGCGGAGTACCAGCGCTGGGCCAGCGACATGAGCGCGTCAAAGACGGCGAGTCCGGCGATGATGGCGGCCAGCCTGAGCACTGCCCCGGTCGTGCCCGAGTCACTGGAGATCACGTTGACGATGTCTCCGGCCAGCACCGGTGTGGCTACGCCGGCGATTGCGGCCAGAACTACCAGGATGATAAAGATCGTCAGGTCCCGCCGATACGGTGAGGCGTAGCCCAGGACCCGCTTCCACGTCCCGGCTGGGATTTCCTTTTCCTGGTTCGTGGGGTTGGTCGAGAAGGACCGCATCGCCCGCCAGGACGACACGCTCCCCATATGCCCCATGCCGGTCACGTCTTCACCTCTGGCCGTATTCAACACTCCAGGTCCGACGGCTGTTCCCTGCCCGCACCGCCCAGCGGGCGGCGACCGCCGATCAGGATTGCCGCAGCCGGCGCAGCAACGGGACCTGGGACAGCCTTTCGGCTTCATGCTGCTCAACGCGCGTCCGGTCGGCCGCACCGAGCAGCAGTTGTTTGATCGCCGCGAGGGAGTGCGGCGGTGCCGCCAGCAGAGCGGCGATGAGGTCTTGAACGGCACCCGTCAGCTGGTCTTCCGGAACAACGGCGGTGGCCAGGCCCAGAGCACCGGCCTCCGCAGCGGCGACCCGGCGGCCGGTCGCGCAGATCTCCAATGCCCTGGAGTAGCCGACCGCCCGGACCAGCGGCGCGGTCCCGGTCAGGTCGGGGACCAGGCCGAGTGAGGTCTCGGCCATGGTCAGCGTCGCGTCCTCGGTGAGCACCCGCAGGTCGCAGGCCAGGGCGAGCTGAAATCCGGCACCGATGGCATGTCCCTGCACGGCTGCGATGGAGACAGCCGATCCTTGGGTGAGCCACGAGAATCCAGCCTGGTACTCCGCGATGCACTCGACGATCTCGGCATCGCTTCCGTCCGCCATCGCGCCGAGTCCATCCTCGACTCCCGGGTCAGCCGTGAACAGGCTCCGGTCCAGTCCCGCGGAGAAAGCCCGCCCCTCGCCGCGGACGACGACGATTCTTACCTCGGGGCCCAGCGCCGCACCGATCGCGGCCAGCGCCCGCCAGGTCGTGGGGGTCTGGCTGTTGAGCCGGTCGGCACGGTTGAGGATGACCGTGGCGACGGGGCCCTCGACGAGCAGTTCTACGCCGCCGTCGTCGGAGGACCTGGTCGTCATTGAAGCGGACACTAGGCCGCGACTCCGCAGTAAGCCCGACCAACTGTAGGGACGCTCCAAACCGCTGGATGCCGGCTCAGCTCTTTCGTCGGTTCGCGCCTCCCCGGGCGCGCATCACATGACCCGACTCGACCAACAGGCGATGGACGAAGCCGTACGACCGTCCGGATGCTGACGCGAGGGAACGCACGCTTTCGCCTGCCTGGTATCGCTTTCCGAAGTCTCCGGCCAGGTCTTCACGTTGTTGCCCGGTGATCCTGGCACCCTTCTTCAGTTCAGCCATCCTGACAAGACCTCCGGTTTCGACACCCAATCCGACCCAGCCGACATGTTGACTGCGGCCTAAGGAGACCCTCTAGCTGGGTTCCTCACAAGAGGTTTCGGCCAACGCCGCATCCGGACAGGAGAAAAGTTGCCGATGGTTATCCGCTGGGCCGCTCTTCCGTCGCGGATGGGGACGCACCCACGATTGCTCGACGGGAAGTCCCTTACGGCGTAAAAAGTGGTCATGCCGCGACTGCGTACGGTCTCTCCCAACTCGCCAGGCTGGACCCGCCGGAGCAGCGGAAAGGGTTTTGTCTATCTGGACGAGGACGGCGGCCGGTTGAGCGCCGATGCAGCCCTGCGATGCAGGCAGCTCGTCATACCGCCCGCCTGGAAGGAGGTCTGGATCTGCCCGGTGCACAACGGCCACATCCAGGCCGTCGGCACCGACGGCGCCGGTCGACGCCAGTACCTGTACCACCCGAGGTGGCGTGAGCTCCGGGACAAGAGCAAGCACGACCGGGTCCTGAAGGTGGCCGCACGCCTGCCTCAGGCCCGGCGCACGGTTGGGGATCACCTCGCTCTGGACGGGATGCCCCGAGAGCGGGCTCTGGCCGCCGCCTTCCGATTGCTCGATCTCGGATTCTTCCGGATCGGCGGCGAGGCGTACGCCGAGGCAAACGGCAGCTACGGTCTGGCAACCATCGAGAAGAAGCATGTCCGGATCGAGAACGGCTCAGTGGTCTTCGAGTACACCGCGAAGTCCGGGAAGGAACGCCTGATCGCCTTGGCCGACCAGCCGATTCGAGAAGCAGTAGAACTATTGCGGCGGCGGCGCAGCGGCGGCCCGGGACTGCTCGCCTACCTGATGGGGCGACGCTGGTACGACATCACGTCCACCGACATCAATTCCTACATCAAGGAGATCGTCGGCGACGACGTGTCAGCCAAAGACTTCCGAACCTGGCACGGCACGGTCCTGGCTGCCGTCGAGCTGGCCGGTCAGGTCGACAGATCTGAGTCCAGGACCGCCCGCAAGCGGGCCGTCGCCGCGGCGATGCGTGCGGTGTCGGAGTATCTCGGCAACACTCCGACCGTTGCCCGGGCCTCCTACGTCGACCCGCGGGTGATCGATCTGTATGAAGACGGGATCACCATCTCTCCGGCGCTACGGGTGGTCCGGGACGACATCTCGCTCGGGGATGGAGTGACGCACGGTCATATCGAAAGAGCGGTCCTCGAGCTGCTCCAGAGGCCACCTGACGCGCTCAAGCGAGCCCAGCGCACGTCGAGCAGGTCATCGAAGCGGTCGATGGCCAAGACGACCCGGTGACCGATCCGGCAGATCGAAGGCGTTGAGCCCATGGCGACCAGGGCAACCCGCGGCAGACGCATCCGTTTGGCCTCGAGCTGTGAGGTCAGCAGCGAGTCGCGCCCGCGGGAAACGCTAGGCGAGGGAAACCAGGTCGATCAGCTCTTCGCTCCAGACGTCCTCAACCCCGTCAGGGAGCAGGATCACCTTCTCCGGCGCCAGGGCTTCGACCGCGCCCTCGTCGTGGGTCACCAGGACGACGGCGCCCTTGTACGTGCGAAGGGCATCGAGTACCTGCTGTCGTGAGATCGGGTCGAGGTTGTTCGTCGGCTCGTCCAGTAACAGCACGTTGGCACCGGAGCTGACCAGGCTGGCCAGGGCAAGCCGAGTCTTCTCCCCGCCGGACAGCGTTCCGGCTGCCTGGTTGGCCGCGTCACCGCCGAACAGGAACGCGCCAAGGATCTTGCGCAACTCGCCGTCGGTCGACTCAGGCGACGTGGCGCGCATGTTCTCCAGCACGCTGCAGTCGACGTCCAGGGTTTCGTGCTCCTGTGCGTAGTACCCGATGCGCAACCCGTGACCAGGCCTGATCTCGCCGCTGTCGGCTCGTTCGGCTCCGGCAAGGACCCGCAACAGGGTGGTCTTCCCCGCTCCGTTCAGCCCGAGGATGACCACGCGCGCCCCTTTGTCGACGGCCAGATCGACGCCGCGAAAGACCTCGAGACTGCCGTAGGACTTCGAGAGCCCGGTCGCCAGCAGCGGCGTCCGCCCGCACTGTGCGGGAGTCGGGAAGCGCACTTTGGCCACCCGGTCGGACTGGCGCACGTCCGCCAGCCCGGCCAGGAGTCGGTCGGCCCGGCGATCCATCGAATGCGCGGCCCGAGCCTTGGTCGCCTTGGCCCGCATCTTGTCCGCCTGGCCGCGAAGTTGATCGATCTTGCGCTCGGCATTGGCCCGCTCGCGGCGGCGCCGGCGTTCGTCGGTGTCCCGTTGGATCAGGTACGCCTTCCAGCCCACGTTGTACTGGTCGACCGTGGCCCGGCCGGCATCGAGGTACCAGACCTTGTTCACCACGTGCTCGAGGAGTCCCACGTCGTGACTGATGACGATCAGGCCGCCGCCGTGGCTGCGCAGGAAATCGCGTAGCCAGGTGATCGAATCCGCGTCGAGATGGTTGGTCGGCTCGTCCAACAGCAGGGTCTCGGCGCCGGAAAACAGGATTCGGGCGAGTTCCACCCGCCTGCGCTGACCGCCGGACAGCGTCCGAAGTGGTTGGGAGAGCACTCGGTCCGGGAGGCCGAGGTTGGCACAGATCCGCGCGGCCTCGCTTTCGGCGGCGTATCCGCCCAGCGCTGCGAAGCGGTCCTCGAGGTTCCCGTACCGGCGGATGGCGGCGTCCCGCTGCGGCCCGTCCGCATGCTCGGCCATCGCCACCTGCGTCTTGGCGAGATCGTGCATGAGTGTGTCCAGGCCGCGAGCCGACAGCACCCGATCGCGGGCCAGCACATCGAGGTCCCCGGTCCGGGGATCCTGCGGCAGGTAGCCGTACTCGCCGCGCCGGTCGATCCTGCCGGCGGCGGGCAGTGCTTCACCGGCCAGGGTGGTCAGCGTGGTCGTCTTACCCGCCCCGTTGCGGCCCACCAGCCCGATCCGATCACCGGGTTGGACGCGCAGCGTGACACCTGCGAGGAGAGTTCGGGTGCCCGCGCGCAGTTCCAGGTCGGTCGCGGTGATCACAAGGCTCACCATGGTAGGCGACGTCCGGCGGCGAGCTCAGACCCAGACCAGTACCTCGCGCAGTGCCTTCCGGGTGATCGCCGGCACGGTTGCCGTTGCTGCCGGGTAGCCCACCGGGATGAGCAGGAACGGGCGCTCTTCCGCCGGGCGGTCAAGGATCGCGTTGAGGAAGCGCATCGGGCTCGGGGTGTGCGTCAAAGTCGCCAGGCCGGCCTGGTGTAAGGCAGCCAGCAGCAAACCGACTGCTATCCCGACTGATTCCTTGACGTAGTAGGGACGCGGCGAGTGCGGCCCCTTGTGCACCTCGAACACGGCGATGATCGCCGGGGCTACCTCGAGGAACGGCTTGCGCCAGTCGGTCCCCAACGGCGCGAGAGCGGCGTGCCACTCCCGCGCCCCCGGCCGGTCGTAGAACTCCCGCTCCTCAGCCTCTGCGGCCTCCCGCAGCGCCCGCTTGCGCTGCAGATCTGTGACCACCACGAATCGCCATGGCTGGACGTTTGCCCCACTCGGCGCGCTGCCCGCTGCCTGAACCGCCGCCTCGAGCACTCCGGAAGGGATCGGTTCGGCGCTGAACTCACGGATCGTGCGTCGGGTCGCCATGAGCTCCGCGAACGCCCGGGCACGTGCGTGCGCGAACTGTGGCGCCACCCCATAGCTGGGGGCCGGCATTGGTCGATACGACTGGGACGGCGGTTGCATCCGCCCAGTCTTCCGGCTAGGCGGTCAGAGCCTGCTCAGCCGCGGCTAATCGCAGCTTCTCGAGCGTTTTTGACTGCGCCTTCGCCCGGGCGATGAGGCCCTCCAGGCGGCTGATGTCCAACCGGGCATCGTCGTCGGCCAGGGCGCGCAGGCTGCGCCACAGGGCCGCCTTGCCTTCCACGCCGAGCTTCATGCCTTCCAACTCGACCAGTGAACTCAGCGGCGAACGCTCCAACAGACGCCCATTGAGCTTGAGCCGACCTGCCCGCTCGGCGACCCATGCCCCGGCCAGCTTGTACCGGGCGATGCCGACGCCCAGCGCCGACATGATCTCGACAAGGGCTTCTCGGTCCTCGGCGATCTCCTTGGCCAGCTTGGCCAGTGGCGGACCGGCCGGAGTTCCCGCCTGGGCGGCCGCGGTCCGTTCGATCAAGGACACACCCGCGGTGGCACCGGCCAGGTGATCGTTGAGGTAGATGCCCAGCAGGCTGGTATTCGTGAGCTCGGTCAGGTCCATAGCACGGTGACGGTACTCCGGAGACGCATGCGAGGCTTGACCGGTGACCGCTCTGCGACCCGATCGAACCCCGGCTCTGGCTTTCGTCGAGGTGTCCACGGAGGACCCGCGTAGCGTCGAACTCATCAGTGAGGTGCAGGCGGTCTACGCCGATCTGTACGGCAGCCCGGACGACTCACCGATGGCCGCGCACGAGTTCGAACCGCCCTCCGGCACCTTCCTGGTGGTCCTGTCCGCGAATGGCCGCCCGATCGGTTGCATCGGTGTGCGTCGTCACGAGGAGCGGGTCGGCGAGATCAAGCGGATGTACGTCCGACCGGAGCATCGGCGGCGGGGGTATGCGCGCGCCCTGCTGGTGGCCGCCGAGGACCGCGCCCGCGAATTGGGGTACACCGCCCTGGTGCTCGAGACTGGCGAGCCGCAGCCGGAGGCGATGGCGCTGTACGAGGGCCACGGCTACCGGCGCATTCCCGGATTCGGGCACTACCAATGCGCACCGCTGAGCAAGAGCTTCCGTCGCGAGCTCTGAGCTAGCCCGCCAACGCGTCCAGCTTCCGCGGACCCGCTAGGTCAACGGCCCACATTCACGCAGGACGGCACCCGTCCTGCTGGACGATCACGCACTACGGCGCGGCCCTCATGGCATGTCAAAGGCTCAGTTGTGCGGTGCCGTCACCGGATGCGAGGTCCCCGAATGGCTTCCGGGGGTAACCCTCAGGGATTTCGAGAGCGCCGGCGGACTGAAGCTCTGACCAGGAAATCGTCGGGCCGTCGCACACGGCCGCTAGTACCTCGGCCTGCTCATCCTGAAGGTCGACAAGCTAGCCGAGCACATTTAGGACGTCGAGCAGGTCTGTCGTGTACCGCGGAAGCCAGCGATCCGGTCGGATCTCCTCCAGTGGCGATGGTGGCCGACGGTCGCCCATCGATGGTCGTCCACGGTTTGCCCGTCGATAGCTGAACCACTGCGTAAGCACCTTCATACCGCTAACCTCATATGCCCACATCTCCGGTGTGACCATCTCGACGAAACCGCGTCCGATCAAGAGGCGCCGCTTGGTCGGGTCATAGTCGATGGTGTCGGCCATCTCGCCTGGCGCAGTCGAGATGGATCCCTCGGCCGGGACCCTTGGCATGCGCTCCTTGGGCAGCCGGGGCTGGCCAGGTGGCCTACCGGCGTCGAGGTCAGTGAAGCGTTCGCCGAAAGAGTGCAACCAGATCACACGCCGACCCAAGTCGGCCGCTCGTTGGACGACCGCTGCAGAGGGGCCCGGAGCTGATCCTCACGTTCGCCCACAGCGCTGATGGCCGACAGCTTCCGGTGCGCAGAGACAGCAAAACGGGAGATTGCGGCGCCAAGACTCACTGTTCCCCCTGAGCATGTCGTGGTTGTCCCGGCGGTCAGACGCTACCGACCATCCCTCATCCAGACTGGCCGGCGGGTCCGACACGACCTAGACGACCGAGCCGCTTTCACGGGGTTGGAGCGCTGAGCGGGGGAGATTGTCCCGCCCCCTTGTTCAGCCCTTCGGGCGCGGCGAGCGCGTCCAGTCGCCGCGCGAGGTCGATCGCGTTGTACGGCGCGTGCACTTTCACGTCGTTGTCGAAGTAGACGTAGACATCGCGCGCAACCCCGTCGGGGGTCGTCGCTCCGGTACGCCAGCCATGCAGCAGCCCGGCCCAGCGATCCAGGGCGGCCTCGGAATAGCCGCTCACGTACAGCTCCTCGTCACCGTGCAAGCGGATGTAGGCGAAGTTCGAGGTGACGGTCTCGATCAGCGGCCACTTTCCCGCCGTATCCGCGACCACGATCGCGATGTCGCGTTCCCTGAGCAGGGTCAAGAAGGCAGGGTCCAGGTAGCTCTTGTGCCGGATCTCGACCGCGTGCCGCAACGGTCGATCCTCGTCGGTTGTCGTCCAGTCGCGGTCGGTCAACCGTTCGTCGTGACCCAGGGCAAGTTGCGCGGCCTCGGCGGTCGTGCGCGGCAGCAGATCGAAGAAGGCGCCCAGTCGTTCGGCGTCGAAGCCCAGCATCGGTGGTAACTGCCAGAGCAGCGGACCGAGTTTGTCGGCCAGGGCAAGCACGCCCGAGGCGAAGAAGTTGGCCAGCGGGATGTCGACATCGCGCAGCTTCTTCATGTGCGTGATGAACCGGCCGCCCTTGACGGAGAAGAGGAATCCCTCCGGAGTCTCGGCGTACCAGCGCTGGTAGTTCTCCGGGCGCTGCAACGCGTAGAAGGAGCCATTGATCTCGATGCTGGCCAACAGGCTCGCGGCGTATTTCAGCTCTCTGCGCTGTGCCAGGCCTTTCGGATAGAACGTTCCGCGCCAGGGCGGATAGCGCCAGCCCGAGATGCCGACGTACGCGCGACCGATCATCGTGGCCCGGCCGACTCGCGGGCGAGCAGCACCTCGGCGCCGACCGGCCGGTACCCGGCGGCGAGGAATGCGCGCAGCGAGGGGACGTTGGCCGGATGCACCTGTGCCCACAGCACAGCGCCGGTTGGGACCAGCGTGCGAGCGCAGTCGGCCAGCGCCCGGCTGACACCGGCACCGCGGAAAGCGGCCTCCACTTCGATGCTGACCTCCCAACGGCCGGCCAGCCCTCGCCCGATCGTCACCAGCCCGCCGGGCATCGTGGCCACCCTGACGTCGGTCCGGTAGCGCTGCGCCCGGTCGACGCGTGGATGCTTGAGCTCGGCGGGGTTCTCGAGAACGGTTATGTCATCCCTGCCGGTCAGCGCGCTGCCGCCGCAGGCCACGAGCAGGGTGTCCTGCCCACCGGGCACGGCCTCGAGGTGCTCGCCGAGCGCGGCCAGGAAACCGGCCTTCATCGGTCGAGTCATTTCATGGCCGCCCAACCGCGACTCCAGCCACTCCGCGTCGGCGTCGGCGGCGGCGGCGATCACATGATGGGCGGTGAAACCGAGCACCGCGGCGACCGCGTGACCAGCGGGTCCGGGTAGCAACGTCACGGCGCCAGTTGCCGGTAACGGCATCCCGCGACCCACCTGCTCGAGAAGCTCCGCGAGGCAGGTCACCGGGATGATCGTATTCGGCTGGACCGGTAGTTCTACTCATTCAGACCGGGTAGCCGGCCGGATCCGCAGGCCTCGCGCGGCTGCAACGGTCGAGCCATGAACACCTCGACTGCCGTACCCACCGTCCCCTGTCCGACCTGCGCCACCCCCGTCCTCGGCTGGGCCGGGCCTGGACCGGCCTGCCCGAATTGCGGGCTTCCGGCGGCCGGGCACGCCGGCTTCGTGGTTGCCAGGATCGATGCAACGCTCACCGAGTTCCGAGCCGACCGGGAGCGGTTGCTGCAGTCATTGGCCCAGTTGACTCGACCGGCCACTGCGCCATCTCCGGCGGCGCAGCTCTATCCCAGGCTGGCGGCTAGCTCGGGGCCTGTTCAGGGTGTCGGGCAGCAGCCGGCGTACGAGCAGATGGGGCCTCAGACCAGCGTCCCTGCCCCGGCTGCCCCGGCTCCACCGGCCTACGTCGCTCCCCCGCCACCCCCGGCTGGGCCCCGGCGGCAGCCCCGTCGACTCAGCCCGCAGCAGATGCTGCTCGGGACCGGGGCGGTGCTGCTGGTCAGTGCCGCGATCGCCTTCGCCGCGGTGGCGTGGCAAAGCCTCAGTGTCGCCATGCAGGCCATCATCCTGCTCGTGGTCACGGCAGTTGTCTGCGCCGCGTCTGTGTCGGCAGCCCGGCGAGGTCTGCGGACGACCGCGGAAGCGCTGGCGATGGCCGGACTTGCGCTGACCGTGGTCGATCTGGTGGGTGCGCGGGCGAAGGGGCTGGCCGGACTGGACGACATCCCCCTTCGCGCGCATGCGGCCCTGACGCTGGGGGCGGTGGTCATCCTTGGGCTGGCCCTGAACCGGTTGGCGCCCACCACAAAAGCCTGGCTGGTCGGCGCCATCGTCGCGGCCCAGCCGCTGGCCTTCCTGGCGCTACCCGACGCGGCGCACACACCGGTCCCATTGGTCGCCACGTCCTTGCTGGTGAGCGTCATCAATGTCGCGGTTATTCGGACCGTGAAGGGGCCGGCTGCGGCCATGGCGATCGGTTTCGGCGCGCTGTGGTGGGCGATCGCGACGATTCTCGGTACGGCAGCGGCGTGGTCTGAGAGCGCCGCCGAGTCTGTGCTGTGCACATTGCTGGTCACTGCTGCAGGTGGCCTCGCCCTCCTCGCTGTCCGGCCCGTGCACCTGCACCGAGTCGCACTGCTCGTTCCAATTCTCGACGTCACGGTGCTCGGCGCGGGCGCTCTGGCGCTGGCTGGAACCCTGCATCAAGCCGACTTAGCCGGGGTGTGGTCGACCGGCGTTGTCGGCCTGGCCATCCTCACCACGACGCTGCTCCTCGATGCTCCGGTCGGCAGCGTCCCGCATCGCTGGCAGCGGCCGGCAACGGTGACCGGGGCGCTGCTGTGCGCAGTCGCGATCGTTCAGCTCGCCGGCGGTCGGAACTGGATGGAGCTGGCCGCCCTGGCCGCTCTCGCCGCAGGCTGCAGCGCCAGTGTCGCAGTACTGAATCGGGGTGCCCGCGTCCCTGCTGCCATGGTCACCGCGGTGCTGCCCGCCGTCGCGGTCCTGCTACTGGTGGCCGAGGGGCTCGCCGCGGAGCGGGCCGGCTGGATGCTCGCCCTGCTGGGCGCCAGCACGCTGGGTGTGGCCTGCGTCCGAGTGCAGCAGCGCGAGGAGCGCCCCTTGGCCACTACGGCAACCATGGTCGGGCTGACCGCCGGCACACTGACCGCCACCACGTCCGCATGGGGACAGTTGGCGCTCCAGATGTCGGTCATCGGGGCCGGCCTGCTGGCCTATGGCCGGGTTGCCCGGCACCGTCCGGCAGTGCTCCTCGGCCTGGCCGATCTGGTTCTCGCATCCTGGGTCGGTGCCGCCGGGATCTCGGTGACGACCCCTGAGGTCTACACCCTGCCCGCTGTGGCCGGACTGCTGTTCGCGGCCGGTCGCGCATTGTGGACCGCGCCGTCCTGGACTGTGTGGGGGGCGCCGTTACTCGTCGGACTGCTGCCCTCGACCCTGCTCGTGCTGGATCACCCGGAGGCGCTGCGACTCGTACTGGTCGTCACCGTGGCAACGGTCTGCGCGGTGCTCGGCACGGTGACCCATAGACAGGCCCCGTTCCTGATCGGTCTCGGCGTCCTGCTCACCGTCGCGGTGAGCGAACTCGGACCGTACGCCGCACTGCTGCCGCGTTGGCTGTCGCTGGGCATGACGGGGATCGTGCTGCTCGCCCTCGGCGCTACCTACGAGCGCCGGCTGTCGCAGGCCAAGGAGGCCATCGCCTGGGTTGGTGCAATGCGCTGAGTCCGAGAACGACTCAGATACGGAAGCCGAGGGCTCGCAGCTGCTCGCGACCGTCGTCGGTGATCTTCTCCGGACCCCACGGCGGCATCCAGACCCAGTTGACCGCAACGTCGTTGACCAGACCTGGACCGGGCCCACCGGTCAATGCCTGCCGAGTCTGGTCCATGATCACGTCGGTCAGCGGGCAGGCCGCTGACGTCAAAGTCATGTCCAGCGTGGCCACGTTGCTGTCATCGACGGTGATGCCGTAGACCAGGCCCAGGTCGACGACGTTTATGCCGAGTTCCGGGTCGACGACATCACGCATGGCCTCCTCGACGTCGTCGATGCTGGCTACCTCGGCAGTCTCTGCGGGTGGAACCTGCTCGCTCGGGGCGGGCTGGGTGCTCTGCTCGGTCATGGGTTCTCCTTGCCCGTCGTCTTCGAGGACGACTGGTCGTGTGCTGCCAATGCCTGTGCGGTTGCGTCCTTGAGCGCCATCCAACTCATCAATGCGCATTTGATCCGGGACGGATACTTCGAGACGCCGGCAAAGGCGACCGCGTCCTCCAACGAATCCTCCAGCTTCTCCGCGACGGTGGGATCGCCCTTGCTCTGCATCAACGTCCGGAAGTCGTCACCGGTGGCCAGGGCGCTGCTGACGTCCTTACCGTCCACCAGTTCGTAGAGCACCGAGGCCGAGGCCTGACTGATCGAACAACCCATGCCCGCATAGGACACGTCCTCGATCTCGTTGCCGGACAACCGGACTCGGAGGGTGATCTCGTCCCCGCAGGTCGGGTTCACGTGATGAACCTCGATGTCGTAGGGCTCCCGCAGTCCGCGGCCCTTGGGCCGCCGGTAGTGGTCCAGGATGATCTCCTGGTACATGGATTCGAGCTGCATCAG
>JBPCPI010000233.1:0-10163 GCA_050999295.1 Geodermatophilaceae bacterium
CTCGAGATCACCGTCGAACTGGTCGGCGATGAAGGCCACGAGACGTCGTGACTTCGGTGCCCCTGGAAGGATTCGAACCTTCGCTTCGACCTCCGGAGGGCCGCGCTCTATCCCCTGAGCTACAGGGGCCGGGCAACTGCTCAGGTGAGGCAATTGCGGCCGTCGCGAGGTTACACCGGGACGGTCTGACCGATCGCGGCCGTACGCCTGCGTACCGGGACCGGGTGCCGGGCCACCGCCGGTGCCGACTCCTCGGTGATCGCGGCGATCGAGTACTCGGCGAGTAGGGCAAGTGCCCGTAGGTCGGTCGATGTCCGGGCCGGCAACGTCGGCAGGCTGTACACCTCGACCACCAGGCCGCGGGTGACGATCGCCCTGCGCAGCGAGCGGATCAGTGAGTCCGGTCCGACGAAGGCAGCCGCCGACGTCGAACCGCCGTCCTCGGTGCGGTACCGGATGGCTACCGGCCGTACGACGGCTCCGGCGTCGATCGCTGCCTGGAACATGGCTGGCCGGAACCGCCCCATGCCGGCACCACACCAGGTCGTCCCTTCCGGAGTGACCAGGACGCCGGTACCTGATCGCAGCACGTCGCTGACGCGTGCCACCTCGGTTGGCAGTGACAGCAACCGGTCCCGATCGATGAAGATCATGCCCAGCGCCTGGGCAAACCGGCCGATCAGCGGCCAGTCCGCGACCTCACGCTTGGCCACCGCGGGCAACGGGAAGGTCGCCAGCAGCGCGAGATGGTCGATCCAGGAGATGTGGTTTGCCACATGCAGAACACCCACCGGACCACGGTCGGCGGGAATCCAGCCACGTACGTCGAGCCGGATCCCCAGCGCGGCGATGAGCAAGCAGGACCAGCGTCGAGCGATTCGCTGCCGGTTCACCGGTGAGAAGAATCGGGCCCGCGAGAACACCATGGATCCGCGGATCAGGATCCCGGAACAGCGCACCGCGCGAGCCGCCATGGTTGCCACAGACACCCTCGGCCGGGAACGGTCGATTGCGCAGCTCGGCTGGCATGGGGAGATCGGCTGCCAGACGGTCATCGCGGCCGTCCCAGGAAGTGCTGCAGATGCCGGTCGCTGAGCCGGCGCAGATCCAGCAGCATGAAGAAGTCCGCGCAGTCGAAGTCAGGGTCGTGGGCTGGTGGTCCGCAGACCCATGCCCCCAGCCGGAGATAGCCGCGAAGCAGGGGTGGCATCGCCGCGCGGATCACCGGGCTGTTCGGGTCCGCCCGCCATGGCCGGTGCGGCTGCACGGCGTAGCGCTCCGGGGACAGGTACCTCGCCGAAACTTGGTACCACACGCTGGCGGCCTGAATCCCGCTGTCGGCCAAAGGCACTGACGTGCAGCCGGAGAGCCAGTTGTACCCGCCTGCGATCAGATAGCGGATGACTGCCGACCAGAGCAGCCCGATGACGGCCCCGTTGCGATGCTGCGGATGCACGCAGGAGCGGCCAAGTTCCACCAGGTCATCGCCGATCTCGTTGAGCGAGCTGATGTCGAATTCCGATGCCGCGTAACATCCTCCGGCAACAGTTGCGCGGTCTGGAGGCAGCAGCCGGTACGTACCCACAACCGATCCGGTACTCAGCTCCCGCACGATCAGGTGGTCGCACCAGGGATCGAGGGCATCGACATCGAGATGGGTGTGCGCCAAGGCGGCTCCCCATTCCCCGGCGAAGACCTCGTGGCGCAGCCGCTGCGCCTGGGCGAGTTCGCCTTCGGTCACGGCGAGTCGCACTTCGTAGTGACGCTCGGAATCGGTGTGCGCGATGGCCGGTGCTGCAGCGGTGGTGGATGCGGTCGACGGGGTGGCTGACTGGTCGGAGTGCACCGGGACGGACAACACGACCTCCTCGTACGGGGTGCGTACGAGGAGGACGGTAGGAAGCCGGGACGACGGGACAGTTAAGGACACGTGCCATCGACACGGCGATCGCGTGTCGAGACTGCGTTGCTCCGGTTACGGAACGGGGAGCGGGGTCCCGCCGCTGGCGATGAGCATGTCGGTCAACGTGTCGATCTCAGCCGACTGCGACTCAGCGATCGATCCGGCCAGGGCCCGTACCGACGCGACCCCGGCTTTCTCGGCGGCATAGTCGGCCATCGCCGCTCCACCCTCATGGTGCCGGATCATGAGTTGCAGGAACAGCACGTCGAATTGAGTCCCTTCCGCGGCGCGGAGTTCGTCCAGTTCCTGGGCGGTGGCCATACCTGGCATCCGACCGTCATCGGAGCCACTCATGTCCATCCCGGCGTGGTCGCCCATCCAGCTCATCAGTTCACCCGTGGACTGGGACAGCCCCCACAGCGAGAGCCAGCCCTGCATCTGGCCGACCTGGTTCAGCTGGCTGGTTTCGATGTCATAGGCGATCAGCGCCAGTTCCGGATCGGCGGTTCGGTCGCGGGCCAGACCAGCCATCAGGACGGCCTGACGGTGATGGCTGGACATGTCCCTGGCGAAGCCGGCATCGACGGACTCAGCGGTGGGGTAGTCATTGCTGCCCAGTCCCAGAATCGCCGCTCCCGCACCGCCGATGGCGATCAGTGCAGCCGCGACGAGGGCGCCGAGGGCGACTCGCCACCCGCGGCCGGTCACGAGGCCGATGCCATCTGCCTGGTCATGGGGTCGGAACGGGCGGCACGGCCGCGGGATCTCCAGCCGAACGGGACGGATCACCGTCGGCCAGCGGGTCGTTCAGGAATGTGGGACTGGTGCAACTCGCACCGGCCTCGGGTGTCGTCTCAGGATTCTGGCGCAGCACCTGGATGAACTCGTTGATCCGCGGATCGTCAACCGCGTCCACGAACAACTGGTGGTTCCAGGACTGCAGGCTGACCAGGGAGGACAGCCCGTCATAAGGCGACAGGAAGATGTACGCCTGACCTGCGACGTACTCACTCAGCACGGCCAGATCCGAATCACTGATGTCGTCCGGGTTGTAGGTGATCCAGACTGCGCCGTGCTCGAGGGAGTGCACGGCGTTCTCCGGGCGGATCTGCATGTCATAGATCGCGCCATCGCAGTCGGCCCACTCCAAGTCGTGCAGGCCGCCCACCGGCGGGGACTCGGCATAGGTCTGGTCGGTCGCGACGTGTGACTCACTTGCGTACTCCGCGGTCGTGATCCCCTCGATGTCCTCGGGTGAGTCCGGGATCGATGTGGTGTTGGCCTGATAGACCGCGTAGCCGATCGCGCCGGCCGCGAAGAGCAGCACCGCCACGGTGGCGGCGATCATTCCCCACGGCTTGGACGGACCCACTCGCACCGCAGGTGCCGATCGGCCTCCCCTGCCGCCTCGCCCGCTGGACTTGGCTGATGCCGATCCTTTGGCTGCGCCCCCGGCACCTGCCCCGTCACCGAAACGTTTTCCGGCGGATCCGGACGAGATCCCGGCTTTCGCGGCGGACACTTTCTTGACCGTGGCCGTCCCAGAGTTCGACTTCTTGGCTGTCGCCTTCGCCGCGGCCGACTTCTCGGTCACCGCCCTTGTGGTAGCTGATTTCTTGGCTGTCGCCTTGATCGGGGCGGCCTTGGCGGCAGCCGCCTTGGCGCCGGTCGCCTTGGCGCCGGTCGCCTTGGCCTTCGTCTCGCCAGCAGTCGGGGCCGAGTCCGCGGCGTCGTCGGCCGAGTCCGTCGGGTCATCCGTGGGCCTAGCGGTACGGGACGTGGGCCGCGTACCGCCGCTCTTCCCTCGCTGGTCGCGCACGGAACCTGGACGGGTGGGCGCGCTCTTGCGCGACCGGGAGTTGGCCATTGGGCTGCTGCCTCGGGAGTTAAGGGCGAGTGGTGGGCAAGGGCGGGTCGTGGCTTGACAGAACCCGCTGGGTCCGAGTGTAGGAGGTGCGCCCGAGTGGTCCTGGCACACGCGGGCGCGCCGCCGGGCACGTGCGGCGATACCGCTGGGTTGGCTCTTCTACGATCGGAGGGTGACACCGGAGGATCTCGCAGCGGCCATTGCCCAGGCCGTGGACCAGGCGCTCGCCTCGGGCGAGCTGTCGGTCGGGCTGCCCAGCGAGGTCGTCGTCGAGCGTCCGAAGAACCGTGACCACGGCGACTACGCGACGAATACCGCGATGCGGCTGGCCAAGCCCAACTCCCGCTCGCCCCGCGACATCGCCGATCTGCTGGCCACCGCGTTGCGGCGCGTCGACGGCGTCGACGAGGTCGAGATCGCCGGACCGGGTTTCCTCAACATCCGCGTCGCTGCCGCGGCGCAGGGCGCCTTGGTCGCGACCATCGCCCAGCGCGGAGCCGCCTATGGCCGTACCGAGACACGTGCCGGTCAGACCATCAACGTCGAGTACGTGTCGGCCAATCCGGTAGGCCCTATTCACATCGGTGCGGCCCGGTGGGCGGCCGTCGGGGATTCACTTGCCCGGCTGATCGATGCCAGCGGCGCGATGGTCCAGCGCGAGTACTACTTCAACGACGCCGGCGCGCAGATCGACCGCTTCGCGGCGTCGTTGGATGCTGCCGCTCGCGGGAACCCGATCCCGGAGGACGGCTATCAGGGTGACTACATCCATGCTGTCGCCGAGGCGGTGGTGAAGGCCAATCCGGGGCTACTCGATGAGCCGCGCGACAAGGCGCTGAAGGTCTTCGCCCACGACGGCGTCGAACTGATGTTCACGGCCATCCGGGCGTCCCTGGCCGACTTCGGCGTCACCTTCGATGTCTTCTTCAACGAGCGTGACCTGTACGCCACCGGGGCGGTGGAAGCGACCGTGCAGAACCTCCGCGATGCCGGGCACGTCTACGACGGCGACGGGGCGGTCTGGTTGCGCACGACCGACTTCGGAGACGACAAGGACCGGGTCATCGTCCGCAGTGACGGTCGCCCGACCTACTTCTGCGCTGACCTCGCGTATTACCTCGACAAACGCAAACGTGGTGCGGACAAGGTCGTCATCCTGCTCGGCGCGGACCACCACGGTTACGTCGGCCGGATGCGCAGCATGGTGTCCGGGCTCGGTGAGGATCCGGACGAGACCCTCGAGATCATCATCGGCCAGATGGTCAACATCCACGGCGGGAAGATGAGCAAGCGGGCCGGAAACCTGCTGACCCTCGAGGAGCTGGTTGCCGCGATCGGTGTCGACGGCGCTCGCTACGCCCTGGTCCGGTCGTCGATGGATTCCATGATCGACCTCGATCTCGACCTATGGGCCAGCCAGACGTCGGACAACCCGGTCTTCTACGTCCAGTACGCCCACGCCCGGATCGCGTCGCTGCTACGCAACGCCGTCGACCTCGGCCACCCGCTCCCCGATCTCGCGCGCGTACGGCTGGAACTGCTCAGCCACGACAAGGAGTCCGAGCTGCTCGGCGCACTGGGGGAGTTTCCCCGGATCCTGGCCGCTGCAGCGCAGTTCCGGGCCCCGCACCGCGTCGCGCGCTACCTCGAGGAACTGGCCGGCACCTATCACCGCTTCTACGATGCCTGCCGAATCCTGCCGCGCGGGAACGAAGAGCCGACCGCGGAGATGCTCCCGCGGCTGTGGCTGTGCGAGGCCACACGGATCGTGCTGGCCAATGGGCTCGGCGTGCTGGGCGTCAGTGCACCGGTGCGGATGTGAGGGCCCATCCCGCGGGTCCGCTGCATGCGGGCTTGGCAGTACCCGAGGGTGCACCCGCAATACCCGCGGACTTGAGCGACCTGGATCCGGCGGTCTGGCCGCGCAATGCCGAGCGACGCGACGGCGTGCTGCACCTGGCCGGCGTCGACGTCCGCGCCCTGGCAACCGCCTATGGCACGCCGGCATACGTGCTCGATGAGGCCGACTTCCGCTCGCGCTGCCGGGACTTCGCCGTGGCCTTCACCGGAAGCGATGTCCACTACGCGGGCAAGGCGTTCCTCTGTGGGCGGGTTGCCCGTTGGGTCGACGAGGAGGGTCTTTTCCTCGATGTCTGCACCGGGAACGAGCTGGCGCTCGCGCTGGCCGCTGGCTTTCCGGCCGAGCGGATGTCGTTGCACGGCAACAACAAGTCTGCCGAGGAGCTCGAGCAGGCCCTGGCCGCTGGGGTCGGGCGGGTCGTCGTGGACTCCGCCGAGGAGATCGCCCGCCTCGGGTTCCTCGCTGCGGAGCGAGGTTTCAATGCCGATGTCATGTTGCGTGCCACCGTGGGGGTGGAGGCGCACACCCACGAATTCATCGCCACCGCACACGAGGACCAGAAGTTCGGCTTCTCGCTGACCACTGGCGCCGTACACGAGGCGATCCGCCGGGTCCTGGCACTGCCGGGTCTGCAGTTGGTCGGGATCCACAGCCACATCGGGTCCCAGATCTTCGACACCGCAGGGTTCGAGGTCGCCGCGCACCGGGTGGTCGGTCTGTTGCGCGACATCCGCGATGAGCACGACATCGAACTGCCCGAACTCAATCTCGGCGGTGGGTTCGGGATCGCCTACCTGTCCGGGGACGATCCGGCGCACCCCAAAGCTCTGGCCGGCTCGCTGAGCGCAATCGTGCGCCAGGAGTGCGCCAGCTCTGGCCTGCCCGTTCCGCGCCTGGCGATCGAACCGGGTCGGGCCATCGCCGGTCCGGGCACGGTCTCCCTCTACGAGGTGGGCACCGTCAAACCGGTGGACCTCGGGGGACACTCGCGGATGTATGTCTCCGTGGACGGCGGGATGAGCGACAACATCCGCGCTGCTCTCTATGACGCGACCTACACCTGCGCGCTTGCCTCCCGAGCTGGGGGAGCCCGACCCATGTTGGCCCGAGTGGTCGGGAAGCATTGCGAGACAGGCGACATCGTCGTACGAGATACCTGGTTGCCCGAGGACCTGGCGCCTGGGGACCTGATCGCGGTGGCAGGCACCGGCGCGTACTGCCGGTCGATGGCCAGCAACTACAACCAGTTGGGCCGCCCGCCCGTGCTCAGCGTCCGGGATGGCCAGGTCGACACACTGGTACGCAGGGAGACCGCCGCGGACCTCTGGCGACTGGACGCCGACCTCTCCGCAGCTCGGGCATGACCACCTCACAGCACATCCGCGTGGCCCTGCTGGGGCACGGCGTCGTCGGGACTGCGGTCGCGAAGCTCCTGATCAGCCAGGGGCCGGACCTCGCCGCGCGGATCGGCCGCCCCGTGGAGTTGGCAGGCGTGGCCGTACGTCGTCCCGATCGGCATCCCGACATCGCCCGCGAACTGCTGACCACCGACTCGGCGGCACTCGTGACCCGTGAAGACGTGGACATCGTCATCGAGGTCATCGGCGGAATCGAGCCGGCCAGCGGCCTGATCCGCTCTGCGGTCAAGGCCGGGAAGTCGGTGGTGAGCGCCAACAAGGTGCTACTCGCCGACGAGGGTGCCGCGCTGCACGCGTTGGCCGCCGAATCAGGCGTCGATCTGTACTACGAGGCTTCGGTCGCAGGTGCCATACCGTTGCTGCGCCCGCTGCGCGAATCCCTTGCCGGGGACCAGATCTCACGTGTGATGGGGATCGTCAACGGCACCACCAACTACATCCTGAGCCGGATGGATGTTACCGGCGCCAGCTTCGCCGAGGCGCTGGACGAGGCGAGCGAACGCGGTTACGCCGAAGCAGACCCCAGCGCAGATGTCGACGGCTTCGACGCGGCGGCCAAGGCCGCGATCCTGGCCGGGCTGGCCTTCCACACACCGGTCAATACCCAGGACGTGCATCGCGAGGGCATCTCGGAGGTGAGCACCGCCGACATCCGCAGTGCCCAGGAAATGGGCTCGACCATCAAGCTACTGGCCATCTGCGAACGGGTGATCGGGCCCGACGGCGAGAGCGTTGCCGTACGCGTACACCCCGCGATGATCCCACGGACCCACCCGCTGGCCGGGGTGGGCGATGCCTTCAACGCGGTCTTTGTCGAAGCCCAGGCAGCCGGGGAATTGATGTTCTACGGACGCGGCGCAGGGGGCGAGCCGACCGCGAGTGCCATCCTGGGGGACCTCGTAGCGGTCGCCCGGAATCGGCTCGCCGGAATAGCCGGGCCGGGTGCAAGCGCGTACGCCGCATTGCCCGTACGTCCCATGGCTTTGACCCCGACCCGCTACCACATCAGTTTGGATGTCGCTGACCGCGCCGGCGTTTTGGCCGCCGTGGCAGGGGAGTTCGCTCTCCATGACGTCTCGATATCGACCGTTCGTCAGGATGGGCGGGGCGATGAGGCGACCCTGGTGATCGTCACCCACACGGCCACCGACTCGGCCCTCGCGGCCACCGTGCAGGGTCTGCGCTCACTGGATGTGGTCCGCGACGTCACCAGCGTCATGCGCGTCGAGGGCCTGTGATGTCACAGGTGCGCAGCCACGGGCCGTGGCGCGGAGTGATCGAGGCGTACCGCGATCGCCTTCCGGTCACCGACGCCACCCCGACCATCACGCTGTACGAGGGCGACACCCCACTCCTGCCGGCACCCGTGCTCTCCGAGCGAACCAGCTGCCAGGTCTTTCTGAAGGTTGAAGGCCTCAACCCCACCGGCTCGTTCAAGGATCGCGGCATGACGATGGCGATCAGTCACGCCGCCGAGGAAGGTGCCCAGGCGGTCATCTGCGCGTCCACCGGCAACACCAGCGCCAGTGCCGCCGCCTATGCCGCCCGCGCCGGGCTGCTCTGCGCGGTGCTCGTACCCCGCGGCAAGATCGCACTCGGCAAACTCGCCCAAGCACTGGTGCACGGTGCGCGACTGTTGCAGGTCGAGGGCAACTTCGACGACTGCCTGGGCCTGGCCAGCAAACTCGCGCTGGACTATCCGGTGAGTTTGGTCAACAGCGTGAACGACTATCGCGTCGAGGGTCAGAAGACAGCCGCCTTCGAGATCGTCGATGCACTCGGTGACGCCCCGGACATCCACTGCCTTCCGGTGGGTAATGCCGGCAACATCACCGCCTACTGGCAGGGCTACGTCGAGTACGCCGAGGACGGGCCGGCATCGTCGCGTCCGCGGATGTTCGGTTTTCAGGCGGCCGGAGCCGCACCGATCGTGCTCGGGCACGTTGTCGAACAACCCACCACGATCGCCACCGCCATCCGGATCGGGAACCCGGCGTCCTGGACCAAGGCCGAGCGCGCCCGCGACGAGAGCGGCGGCCGGATCGACTCCGTCTCCGACCGCGAGATCCTCGCCGCCTACCGCCTGTTGGCCCGTCAAGAGGCGGTCTTCGTCGAACCGTCCTCGGCAGCCAGCGTCGCGGGCCTGCTGAAATCGCACATCGCCGGACTGATCGAGCCCGGCCAACGCATCGTGTGCACTGTGACCGGCAACGGCCTCAAGGACCCGGACTGGGCAATCTCGGGGTCGGCGGCACCGGTCACGATCGCGGTGGACGCCGAAGTCGCCGCGTCGGCGCTCGGGTTGGCCTGAACCCATGGGCAGTGGCGGTGCGGGTACGGCCCGCGAATCGGCGTCGGTGCGGGTGCGGGTTCCGGCAAGCAGCGCCAATCTCGGGCCAGGCTTTGATTCGTTGGGGCTTGCCTTGAGCCTTTACGACGAGGCGACGGTCACCCTTCGACGCGACTCCGAGGTCATCCTCGACATCACTGGAATCGGCGCGGAGTCACTTCCCCGCAACGAGCAGCATCTACTGCTGTCCTCGCTTCGCAGTGCCGCGGAGCGCTTCGGTGTGCATGTGGACGGAGTTGAGATCCGTATAACCAACGCCATCCCACAGGGTCGTGGCCTCGGGTCATCGGCGGCGACGATCACCGCCGGCGTCGCAGCGGCCGGGATGCTGGTTCCGGGCTGCGATGCGCTCGATCGCCAGGCGGTCATGGCCGTGGCCGCGGAGATCGAAGGTCATCCGGACAACGTCGCGGCGTGCGTGTACGGCGGGCTGACGATCAGCTGGCAAGGTGCTTCCGGTGCCTGCGCCGTTGCCCTGGCGGTGCACCCGAACGTCGAACCGGTGCTATACGTACCCGGCTTCGAACTGCCCACCGAGACAGCGCGCGGACTGCTTCCGGCCAGCGTTCCGCACGCGGACGCGGCATTCACCGCGGGACGAAGCGCACTGCTGATCTATGCGCTGACCCTGGCCCCCAGGCTGCTCCTGGAGGCCACCGAGGACCGCTTGCACCAGAGCTACCGTGCGAGCGCGATTCCGGAGAGCACCGTGCTGCTCCAGGAACTGCGTAGCGCAGGGGTACCAGCGGTCATCTCCGGCGCCG
>JBPCPI010000007.1:0-7202 GCA_050999295.1 Geodermatophilaceae bacterium
ACCCATTCCGACGCGGTCGCGAACAGCACGCGGTGCCCGGCTTGGCAGGCACGGATCGCGAGCCCGGTGGCGAGGTGGCTCTTCCCGGTGCCGGGCGGGCCGAGGAACACCACGTTGTCCTTGGCGGTGACGAAGTCCAGGGTGCCCAGATGCGCGATGAGGTCGCGCTTGAGACCGCGGGCGTGGTCGAAGTCGAACTCCTCGATCGACTTCCGCGACGGGAACCGGGCGGCTCGGATCCGGCCCTCCCCACCGTGGGACTCCCGCGCGGACAGTTCCCGTTGCAGGCAGGCGACGAGGAACTCCTCGTGCGACCAGGACTCGGCCCGGGCCCGTTCGGCGAGCCGGCCGACGGACTCCCGCAACGTCGGTGCCTTCAACGCCCGGGTCAGGAACGCCACCTCACCGGTCAGGTCCCGTGGCGGCGCGGCCGACTTGGTCGTAGCCATCAGGCGACCGTCCCGTCCAGGCCGAGCGCGGTGTCGTAGTCACCGAGGTGGCGCTGCTCGACGTCGACGGCGGCACCGGGGCGCACGATCTCGAGCCGTTCACGCCGCATCGCCTTGGCGGCGGCAACATGCTCGGGATCGGAGATCGTCTGGTGGCTCGCCCACACCCGCCGGTGATCGGCGACCAGCCGACCATCGCAGGTCACCCGGACCCGGTCCAGGTCCGCGCTGACGTGGATACGCCGCCCGACCGCGGCCGGGTGGACGGAGTAGTCGTTGCTGTCGAGTCGGACGTAGTGATCGCGCGGCAACCGCGTGTCCTGCACCCAACCCACCACCGGTGGGACCGGCGGCAACGTGAGCATGCCGGCCCGGTCGGCCTCGATCCGGTCGGCCGGGCGGCAACCCAACGCGCGGTGCTGACGAATGTTCGCCCGGGCCAGGAACACCTGCAGCTGACCGTTGAAATCAGCCGGGGACACAAACGTCCGGCCGGGGAGGAACGCACGCTCCAGGTAGTCGTGGAACCGCTCCACCAGCCCCTTGGCTTCGGGGTCGGCCGGCTTGCAGATGATCACCTTCGTGGCAAGCGTGCCCCGGAACCCTTGGCACTGGACAGTGAGCTCGGTCCGGCGGCCCCGCCACCGCCCAACCGCGCCTTCCCCATCCCACACCAGCACCCGCGGCACCGCGCCCAGGGTCTCGATCAGCGTCCACCAACCGGCATACAGGTCCTCGGCGCGGCGGGACGGCACGAGCATCGCCGACGCCCAGCGGGCATACCCGGTGACCATCGTGAGCACCGGCAGGTGCTTCGCGGTCCGCGACTGGCCGAACCCGACCGGCACCACGATGTCGGGGAACCAGAAGTCGCACTGCGCGACCTCACCCGGCAAGTACGTCGTCCGCGACGCCGGATCCGGCGGCAGATACACCGGCCGCAGCTCGGCGACCCGACCCGAAAGGACCCGGATCGAGTGCACCCAGCCGATCCGCTCCGCGATCACCGTCGCCGGCATCCGCGGATACGCCGTCAACAGCTCCCGGATCCGCGGCTCGGCCACGTCCACGACCGACCCCGCCGGCGCCCGCCGGTACTGCGGCGGCCCGTCTGAGACCAACGCGGCCTTCACCGTGTTCCTCGAGATCCCCAACAGCCGACCGATCTCAGCGATCGGCAAGCCCTCACACCGCCGCAGCCGGCGAATCTCCGCCCAGTCCTCCACGCCCAACACCTGCTTCCTCCCCGGCTCGAGTCGAACCAGGGTCTCGGGAAGCTGGTCAAAATTCAGTTGCCGTGCGCTGGTCAGTATTGGGCTGCCGTCGACACCCTTGGCGAGGGCGGCATACATCGCATCGAGGTGGTGTGGCCGGAGCTCTGCAAGCATGACCCGGCCGAGGTGAGGCCCGAGGTAGAGCCGGACGTGGCTCTCGTACCCACGGCGAGTGGTTGGACGGATCTTGCGCTTGCTGTCGAGCCACTGCTTCAGGTAAGCGCTGACCGTGAGCCGGTGCAGCTCCGCGATTTCGGCATCCTCACGAGCCAGCAGATCACGAAGTGCGGCCTGAGCCGCATGCTTTGTTGCAAAGCCGGACCTGGTGACCTGGCGCCGCTTGCCTACCTCGTCGCGGCCGATCAGAAGGTAGTACGACCACGGGCCGCGGCACCTGTGCTCCACCACCCGCCCGTCCTCGGCACGTGGGCAGCCACGAAGGTGACGCTGGAAAACAGTCCCGTTGCGCACGGTCAGGACGCCTGGCGGTTGGGCCGCTCGATGCCCACGAGAGCCAGCAACGGGGCACTTGGGATACGGATCAACCGGCCGAGCCGGAGAACCGGCGTCGGCCACTGACCGGTCCGGACGAGCTCGTACGCGGAGCTGTGCCCAACGCCGAGTACATCTGCCGCAGTCGGAAGGTCGACGACCGCCGGGAGTTGAAGTAGATCCTCGAGCGTCATCGATGTCATCGTCAGCGTCTCCCGTCCGTGCATCGAACCGGTATCCCACCCTGCCTCGACCCGCGCCTTGCTGCCAGTCACCACAGGAGGCCTGTGGACAAGTCCGGCGGTACCCGCGGACGATCCGCTGGCAGCTACCCTGGACTCATCTCATCCGACACACCAGGACGTTTCCACCCCGCCGTAGGACGTTTAGGGACGGCTGGGGCTACGCTGAAACGTCCCGGCAGCAGTTGGAGGCCCGGTGAGCAGGGGTGAGTACGAGCCGAACGAGCGGCTTCGGCGAGCCATGGTCGATGCCAAGGTCAGCGTGGCCGACGCGGCCTGCGGCGCGGAAGTCGCCGAGAAGACCGTCCAGCGATGGCTGAAGGGCCGAGCACCGCACGAGCGGCACCGGTGGACCGTCGCGAAGATGGTTGAGGAGGACGAGGCGTACCTCTGGCCGCGTGCCGAGCTGCGGCTGAACCGGGACGGCGTGGGCACCGCTGAGCTCGTCGAGGCCTATGCGCATCGAGCCGCGGTGCCGCGATCCACCTGGACCAACATCATCGATGACTGCCGTCAACGCGTGGGCATCCTGGCGTACGCGGCTCAGTTTCTTCCAGAGCTCTACCCGGCGTTAGGCGCGCGGCTCGTAGCCAAGGCGCAGGACGGGTGCAAGGTTCGGATCGTCCTGGGCGACCCAGATTCCCCGGAGATCGCGGCCCGCGATGCCGAAGAGGGCCTCAGCGGAGGGATGGCGCCACGGATCCGATCGGCTCTGCATCACCTCAGCCCCTGCGTTCGATCTGACCTAACCGAGGTGCGGATGCATCGTACGCCGCTGTACAACTCGGTCTTTCATTTCGACGATCAAATCCTCTACACACCGCACATGTATCGCCAATCCGGGTACGAGTCACCGCTGCTCCACCTGCGCCGCGTTGCCAAAGGCGGCATCTTCGATAATGTAGCCAGGCACTTTGAGAGAGTGTGGGAAGACGCTGTGCCACTCAAGGATGGAACGCCGTGAGCAGAGTCGACCATTACCACAAGACCGACTCGCCAGTTGCCAATCGGCTAGTGCCAGCGGCTTCCCTCGTCGTCGCCAAGGACGGCAGGGTCCTATTACATCGTCGGACTGACACCGACCGCTGGTCGATACCGGGCGGTGGCATGGAGATCGGCGAACGCATAGAGGATACTGCCGTCCGGGAGGCGCGAGAGGAGACTGGGTACGACATTGAGGTCGACCGTCTCGTCGGAGTCTATTCTGACCCCGATCACGTCGTCAGTTACAACGATGGCGAGGTCCGCCAACAGTTCTCCGTATGTTTCGCTGGACATCTCGTCGGAGGTGAGGCGCGAACTAGCAGCGAAACCACCGAGGTAGGCTGGTTCACACCCATGCAGATATCGAAAATGTCGGAGGACCAGCTCCATCCGTCGATCCGCCTTCGAATCGGCCATGCGCTCAGCAACGTGGTGGCGGCATACATCCACTAATGGGCTAGCGTAGCCGCGGCCTAGACTAGCCTCGGCCTTTCGCGCCTGATGCCGCTGGGTTCGTGTTGATCAACTGAAAAGTGCTCCTGACCTGCGACGATGTGGGTGTCTAAGCCAGTCATCCATCGCGAATCGAGGAGCACCTTTCAGGTGATGCAGCCTACCGGGTTCTACCCACGTCCCAACGTCACCGCGACCGACTCTGGGGTGGTGTCGCAGGCCGGTTCGGTGGTGCTGACCGACACCGTCCGCGCGGTCGGTCTTGATCTCGCGTTGTCCAGGGCGTTGGCGCCGTGGCGCAAGCCGCTGGCGACCCATGATCCGGGCAAGGTGATCTTGGATCTGGCGCTGGTCTGGCGGTCGGTGGGGACTGCCTGGCCGATGTCGGGCTGCTCCGCGGCGAGCCCGGGGTGTTCGGTGCGGTGGCGTCGGACCCGATGGTGTCGCGCACGATCGCGGTCCTGGCGCGGAACGCGCCACGGGCGCTCAAGGCGATCAACACCGCCCGGGCCACCGGCCGGGAGCAGGCGTGGGCGCTGGCCGGACAGCGGGCACCCGGCCACGGCGCGAGTGCGTCTGGTCCGGTGATCATCGACATCGACGCGACCTTGGTCACCGCGCACTCGGACAAGGAAGGAGCGACGGCGACGTTCAAGAAGGGGTTTGGGCACCACCCGTTCTGGGCGTTCGTCGATCACGGCCCGGACCGGCACCGGGGAGCCGCTCGGGTTCCTGCTGCGTCCTGGCCGGGCCGGGTCGAACGCCGCGATCGATCACATCAGCGTGGCCCGGGACTCACTCGCGCAGCTGCCCGGGCACCGGGCCGGTCGTCGCCGCGGCCGCAAGGTGCTGATCCGGACCGACGCCGCCGGCGCCACCCACGCGTTCACCGACTGGTTGTGTTCCCAGCGGGTCGGGTAGTCGATCGGGTTCATCCTCGGCCACGACTTCGAGCACACCCTGGCGCTGATCCCCGACCAGGCGTGGTCACCGGCGTATGACGCTGACGGCGACCCGGTCCAGTTCGCGCAGGTGGCGGCGGTGACCGGGCTGCTGGACCTGTCCGGGTGGCCACCGGGGATGCGGGTGATCATCCGACGCGAACGACCACACCAGGGCGCCAGGCTGCGGATCACCGACATCGACGGGAACCGGATCCCGCCTTCGCCACCAACACCCGCCGCGGGCAGCTGAGGTAGCGGTAGCGTTGCTGTTCGTCGAGTGTGCGGAGGACACACAACTATTCACGCGGCTCGAAGCTCGGGCAGCGGCCGGCCCGTGACCGTACGCTGGAGTTTTTCGCTGGGCAGGTTGAAGAGTTTGAGGTTTGGGCCACGTCGGCGGTGGAGGTTTGAGTGGTTAACGCTGTGGCACCGTCCGGTGAGTTTGCGGCGGCGGCCGATCGGTCGTGGGTGCTGGAGGCGGTTGAGGTATCAGCGTCGTATGGGCGCACACCCGCGCTAGTAGGGGCGTCGTTGAGCGTGCGGGCGGCTCGGTCGGTCGCGATTCTGGGCGAGTCTGGTTCTGGAAAGTCCACAATGCTGCATTGCTTGGCTGGATTACGGCAGCCAGACTCAGGGGCGGTTTTGTATGACGGAGGTGACTTGGCGCAACTCGGGGACGTGGCGCGGAGCCGGATCAGGTTGCGGGAGATGGGCATTGTTTTCCAGTTTGGTGAGCTCGTGCCCGAACTAACCGTCGGGGAGAATGTTGCGTTGCCGCTCTGGGCGGCTGGGGCCGATCGTACTTTTGCGGCTGCCCGGGCGGCCGAGTTGCTCGAGGCGTTCGGGTTGGGCGAGACCGTCGATCGAATTCCTGGGCAGTTGTCAGGTGGTCAGCAGCAGCGGGCTGCGGTGGCGCGCGCGCTGGTTCACGATCCAAAGATCGTGTTTGCCGATGAACCGACCGGTTCGCTCGACTCGTTGAACGCGGAGAACGTGATGGATTCGCTCCTCGCGCAGACGACCGTGCAGCGCGCTGCGCTGGTGTTGGTGACGCACGAGCCTCGGTACGCGGAGCGTTGTGACGAAGTGTTCGTTATGCGTGATGGCGCCCTTCGGCCACGATGAACCGCTTCTTCGCGCTTAGGTTGGGTACGCGGTTTGCTCGCTCGACCGACCGACCCGCGCTTTGGCGCGCCGGGTTGATTGTTGTCGCGGCTGTGCTGGCCGTCATGTCCATCCTCACCCTGCTGGCGATCCCCGGGGTGATGGACCAGCAGGGTCGGCGGCTGGCGGCGCAGAAGCCTGAGCGTCATGATGACGCCCCCGACCTCCCGGGCAGCACGCCGCCACTGGTGGCGATGTACCAGGAGGACGACGTCGACGGCCGGTTGATGTCACGGATACTTGTCGCGAACCCGCGCCCGGAGGCGGTGCTGCCGTATTGGTTGACCGAATATCCCGAGCCGGGCGAGATTGTGGTCTCTCCGGCGGTCGCCCGCCAGCTAGCCGATCCTGACTCGGCTGTGGCACGCCGGTTCTTTCACTTGACCGTCATCCAAGAGATCGCGGATGAGGGTCTGGTGTCACCGGACCAGTTGATGGTTGTGGTCGGGGTCACCGGCGCCGAATTGGCGCCATTCAGCCCAAGCGCGATTCCTGCGACTGGACTCGGCCAGCCCGCGGAGGCCTACCCCGGCCCGGCCCCGAACGCGATCCGCACGATCGTCGTCGCCGGTGCCGTGTTCATGATCATTCCCGCCCTGGTGCTTACCGCGACGGCCGCCCGTCTCTCGGCCCGGACGCGGCAGCGCCGCCTGGCAGTGTTTCGGCTGATTGGGCTGTCTGCCCGCCACACCGCCGCCATCAACGCGATCGAAACCGCCGCGGTTACCCTGGTCGGGGCAATCATTGGTGTGCTCACTTGGAATGCGCTGGTCCCCGTTTCCGAGCCGATCGGTCTGGGCCGGCTCCGATGGTTTGCCGAAGATGTCACCGTCCCGTTCTGGGTGCAGGCTGGCCTTGTGGGTGTTCTCGTCGTTCTGGCGGTCGTGGTCTCGTCGACCGGGTCGGTGCCGGCGTTGATCGACCCATTAGCAGAGCGCCGCTCGGTTCCAAAGCCAATTGCTGGCCGCAGGCTCATTCGACTGGCACCTTTGATCCTTGGAGCCTTGCTGCTCGTCGGAGCGGCCATTTACCCGACCCCTAACAACATGTGGTTCGCGGTTTTTGCGGCCGGCAACGCGCTGGCAGCGATCGGCCTGTTCACCGCCATGCCGGTGCTGGCGGCCAAAATCGGGGGTCGGCTCGCCCGTCGTTCGTCCGCGGCCCCGGTCCGGCTAGCAGGGGGCCGGCTAGCCCGCAAAC
>JBPCPI010000029.1:0-9699 GCA_050999295.1 Geodermatophilaceae bacterium
TCGGGATGCAGGTCGTAGGCGACGACCTCCGGCACGATGTCGAAGAGCATCCCGAAGTGCGCGATCCCGTCCAGGAACGAGCGCATCGTCTCGTAGTTCTCCAGGTCGCCGATGTGGTGCGACACGAACGCCTGCCGGCCGCGGGCAAGACAGAATGTGTTCTTCAGCTCCGCGCCGACGGCGAGTACGGCACGGCTGCAGTCCAGCGGCAGCGTGATCGGTTCGGGTGCGTAGCCACGGGAGCGCCGTACCGGCTGCGGACGACCACGGACCACCCGGACCACGGAGTCGTCGGTCCGCATCCTGATCGGCCGGTCGTGGCACATAAAGGCGTCGGCGATCCCGGCCAACCGGGTACGCGCGTCGTCGTCGAGATAGGCGATCGGCTCGTCGGAGACGTTGCCGCTGGTCAACACGATCGGTCCGTCCACGGCCTGAGCGAGCAGCTGGTGCAGCGGTGTGTACGGAAGCAGTACGCCGACATGGTCGTTGCCCGGTGCCAGCGCCGCTGCCACCAGCACGTCCGGGTGGCGGGGGAGCAGCACGATCGGGCGGCGGTGCCCGGTGAGCAGCGCCGCGGCAGCCGGATCGATGTCACACCAGAGCCGCGCGGCCGCGAGCGAGGGCATCATGACCGCGAACGGCCTGTCCTCGCGGTGCTTGCGCGACCGCAGGGTCGCAACCGCATCCTCGGAGCCGGCATCCACGGCCAGGTGGTATCCGCCGAGTCCCTTGACGGCGACGACGGACCCCGACCTGAGCAGGTCAGCGGTCGCCTCGACCGGATCCCCCGGCAGGTCGGCGCCGGTGGCGTCGACCAGTCGCAGCGTCGGGCCGCAGGCAGGGCAGCACAACGGCTGGGCGTGGAAGCGGCGATCCGCCGGGTCGTCGTACTCCCGCCGGCACTCCGCACACATCGGGAAGCCGGCCATCGTCGTGGCCGGTCGGTCATAGGGCACGCCGGTGACGATCGTGAACCGCGGCCCGCAGTTCGTGCAATTCGTAAAGGGATACCGGTACCGCCGGTCATCGGGGTCGGCCATCTCCGCGAGGCAGTCCGCGCACGTCGCGGTGTCCGGTGAGATGAGCGTGCGGCGGGGCCCGTCGGCCTGACTCAGCTCGATCTCGAAGCCGGCGACCCCCGTGCCGGGAATCGGCTCGAAGCGAAGCGCGTCGATCCGGGCCAGCGCGGGAGCGCGGGAACGCAGCGCATCGGTGAACGCGGTCAACGTCGCCGGTTGCGCCTCGGCCTCGATCACCACCCCGGCTGCGGTGTTGCGCACGAACCCGGAGACCGCCAACTCACCGGCGAGGGTGTAGACGAAGGGCCGGAAACCGACGCCCTGGACGATCCCTTCGACATGGATGCGGACGCGGACCATCTATCCCAGCGCCAGTTGGGTCAACTCCCACAAGACGTTGTACGTCGTGGTCTGCGCCTCCTGGATGCGGTGCACCGAGGCAGAGGGTACGACGAAGAGGTGGTCGATCGTGTCGGCCTCGGCCATCCGCCCGCCCTCGTAGCCGGCGAATCCAACTGTCAGCATGCCGCGCCGATTGGCCTGCTCGAACCCGGCGAGCACATTGGCCGAGCCGCCGCTGGTCGACAGCCCGACGGCGATGTCCTGTGCGGTCCCTTGGGCGGCGAGTTGCCGGGCGAAGACGACCTCGAACCCGATGTCGTTGGACAACGCCGTGAGTACGGCGACATCGTTCGTCAGGCTCAGCGCCGGCAGCGCCCGACCGTCGGTCGTGGGATTGAGGAACAGCTGGGCGACGGCCTGCGCGTCGCTGCTGCTGCCACCGTTGCCGAAGGTGAACAGCCGCCCGCCCGCGGCGAACCGGTCGGCCATGTCCTGCGCGCACGCGATCAGCCCGTCGGCGAAATGTCCGGCCAGCTGTTGGCGAAGCTCGACGATCTCGTGCGCCTTGTCGGCAGTGGACGCGGCAACTGCCTTCAACACCGGCTCGACGTCACTCCGATCGGCGTACAGGAAGGGGTACAGCGCCTCCATGCTCACGTGCGCACCTGCTCGCTCACGGTAGTACGACCGCGATGGCTTCCTTGGCGTGCACGAGGACGGTGTCCCCGACGGCGGCCGTGACCAGGGCGATGCTGACGTGCTCCATGCTCTGACCGGTGTCGACGAGTGCGATGTCGTCGTCGAGGAGTTCCACGATGCGGACCGGGATCGCCTGATCGGAGCACGTGATGCAGACGTCGCCGTAACACTCGGGGATGTCGGGCCGGGTCATGTGCGGACCACCTCCGGGCCGAGCAGGCCGGGTTGTTCGAGGAACACATGCACGAGTTCCCACAGCACGTGATAGACGGTGACGTGCACCTCTTTTACTATCCGCGGGTCGCTGCTGCGGGCCTGAATCACGTGCGCGACTCCCGGGCTGGCAGCGATGTCAGGTCCCCCGCCCACGGTGCCGTCACCGAGCAGCGCGACCGTGAGCAGCCCCAGCGCCTCGGCGGCAGCAAGACCGGCCGCGACGTTCTCGCACCGACCGGAGGCGGAGATGCCTAGAGCGATGTCCTGCGGGCGGGCCAGCAGCCGCACCTGGGCGGCGAAGGTGTCGGCGAAGCCGCCGGCCGCCGCCAGACCGCTGAAGAACGCCGCGTCGTTCGTAAGGGACAAGGCGGGCAGGGCCCGTTTGCCAACGATCACCGGGTGGATGAACTCCACGGCAAGGTGCGCCGCGTCGGTGGCGGCCCCGCCGTTGCCGAACACGAGCAACCGGCCACCGCCGTGGAAGCGCACCGCCATGGCGTGACAGGCGGCGGCGACCCCGTCTGCGTCGTCGGCCAGCGCCGTGCCGGCGGCGACCCTCCGCCCGAACGCGGCGTCGACAGCCGCCCGGTCCAGCCGACCGGCGGTCCGGGTCACCGCGAATCCTCCGGCCCGACGGGCGCAGGCGGGACCGGGGCCGCGGCAGCACCGGGAGCGGGGACGGGAGCGGCGTCGGAGTTGCAGGCGTAGCGCGTCAGGTAGGTCTCCAACGCCTCGCGGGTGTCGCTGATCGACTGAGCCCACTCCTGCAACTGCACCTGCCCGACCGCCGTGAGGTGGTACGTACGCCGGGCCGGCCCGGACTCGGACAATCCCCACGTCGAGCGGACCGCGCCGCTGACCTCCAGAGCGTGCAAGGCTCGGTACACGCTGCCGGGATCGCCTTCGGCCAGCAGGAACGACTCGAGTCGCTCGACCAGCGCATAGCCGTGGTCGGGGTGTTCGAGGAGGAGCAGGAGCAGACAGGGTTGCACGAAGTTGCGCGGCTTACCATGTCGCATCTTCGTGCCCCCAGCGGGTGACCGGCGCCGGTGGCCCCGTTGCCTCCCGAAGCCAGATGGTTGCACTGCGCAGGCAGCCACACAAGGCTTATCCATGCTGCCCACAGAGTGCCTATCCATCCTATGCGCGATCGGCTACGCAGGCAGACGCGTGACGTGGGGGTCCGGCTGCGGGATGCTTGCGCGAGCAGCTCCATCCGCCGGCCGAGGAGACCTCGTGGGATATCCCGACCAGCTTCTCGCCACGGACGAGAAGGTCGTCAAGCACCTGCATCCGCATTGGATCACGCTCGTCGGTCCCGTGCTCGTCCTCCTGGTCGTGGTCGCCGCGGCGGCCTTCGGCATCTCCGCGATCCCTGACGGGTCGGCGCAGGACTGGATCCAGCTTGCGATCCTGGCCGTTGCCGCCATCGTCCTCGTGGTGTTCACGCTCGTGCCGGTGCTGCGGTGGGCCACGACGCATTACGTGATCACGAGCCACCGGGTGATGTATCGCATCGGTGTGCTCAACCGACACGGCAAGGACATCGCGTTCACCCGGATCACCGACGTCGCGTACCAGCAGTCGCTCTGGGACCGGATCGTCAAGGCGGGCACGCTGACGGTCGAATCCGCTGGTGAGGGTCCCGCGCAGGTTCTCGACAACGTTCCCAACTCCGACCGCATCCAGCAGCTGATCAACCATCTCGTCGAGGAAGATTCCGACCGGCGCGCGAGGGATGCCGGCCGGCACTACGGGCAGCCCTACAGCCAGCCCGGCGCGCAGCCCGATCTGGGCCGGGAGCACACCGCGCAGCTTCGGCCCCCGGACTGATAGCGCACTCGGGAAGCCGAGAGAAGGCGCCGCGAGTCAGCGGACGACGATCAGGTGCTCCCCGCGCGGGATGAGCTCGCCGATCACCGGCGCACCCGGGATCTCGCCGGCGAGCAGTAGGCCACCGGAGGTCTGGGCGTCGGCGAGCAGCAGCGCCTCGTCCTCGTCGACGGCGGACAGGTCGCTGTGCGGTCGCACCCAGTCCAGATTCCGGCGGGTGCCGCCACTGACATGACCCTCGTGCAGCGCCGCCCGGGCGCCGCTGAGGTAGGGCACGGCCCCGGCGTCGACGACGGCGGTGACGTTGCTGGCGCGGGCGAGTTTGAGCAGGTGACCGAGCAGGCCGAATCCGGTCACGTCGGTCCCCGCAACGATGCCGGCTGCGAGGGCGGCCTCGGCGGCGTCCCGGTTGAGTCGGGTCATGCTGTCGATCGCCTCGGCCGACACCTCACCTGTGGCCTTGTGCCTACTGTTGAGTACGCCGACGCCGAGCGGCTTGGACAGCGACAACGGCGTACCGGCGACGGCGGCGTCGTTGCGGATGAGTCGGTCGGGGTCGGCCAGACCTGTGACGGCCATCCCGTACTTCGGCTCGGGGTCGTCGACGCTGTGCCCGCCTGCCACGTGGCAGCCGGCCTGACGTGCGACGTCGAGACCGCCGCGCAGAACCTCGCGGACCAGGTCCATCGGCAACACGTCGCGCGGCCAGCCCAACAGGTTGATGGCCACCAGGGGTCGGCCGCCCATCGCGTACACGTCGGACAATGCATTCGCCGCGGCGATCCGGCCCCAGTCGTAGGCGTCGTCGACAACCGGGGTGAAGAAATCTGCGGTCAGCACGACCGCCGTGTCGCCGTCGATGCGAACGACCGCCGCGTCGTCGCCGTCGTCGAGACCGACGAGCAGTTCGGCGGCGCCGGGCGGCCCGTCGGGGCGCAGCAGCCCCGCGACGACCGATTCCAGCTCTCCCGGCGGGATCTTGCATGCGCAGCCGCCGCCGTGCGCGTACTGCGTGAGACGGTAGGTCGTGGTCGCGGTCATGGGCCGACGGTATATCCCGTCACGGACAGTGCCACGACCATCGTCCACTCGTGATGCGACCGCCGAGTCGTCATGGTGAGCAGACCACATCAGCGGTTGGCCGCCCATGCCTGTCACGGTGTGACCATGAGCGCGGGCAGTCGCACTGACACTGGGGGACTCGATGCATTCGACCGGACGCTTCTTCGCGCTGTGCCTGGCGGCCATCTCCACGATGTTTGTGGGCTCGGCCGCCCCGGCTGCCGCGGCCGTTGCCCCGTCCTTCGTCGTGCGGTACGGATCAAAAGGTCGGCCATCAAACTCTCTCCTCCCCGAAAAAGGGTCTCATCGGTGTCGGCATAACCGACAGACGTCCCTGGATGGGACGTTTCGACCTCAGATCGTCGCTCGGCAATCCCCTTCCTCGCTTGGTGGTGAACAAAGGACCAGGCCATGTTCTGTGGTGGCGACATACTCCGTTCCGTCATACGAATACTTGACAGCTAACCCGTCCCATTGGAGTACGCCTTCGGCTGCCACCTTCACGACGACTACGAGTTCTATGGTGCTGCCGGGTTCGACTGTGTATCCGTTAACGGGATGCAACGTACCAATCGGTCTCTCGGTCGGCCACGGGCCCACTAAGAACTGTTCACCTCCATCTGTGTAATCAATGACGAATGTCTCTTGCATTGGAGCTTTAGACTCCAGTTCGTTTGCTTCTAATTGCGAGTTTGCCAAGAGGCCGATGATGTCTAGTGTCAGACTCTCGGACCCGGTGTTGGTCAGGACGTTCGCCCCAAAGCCAACCAGGGTGTTCAGCTCAGTCACGTCCATTCCGCTGAACGAGCTGCCCTCACCCGCCTGCAGCGGTCCTGCAGGCGAGATCACGTCGTCAGTCCGGGTCCCTCCTTGACTGCAAGCGGAGAGGACCACGACCGCGAGGACTGCCTTACAGATTCGAGACATACAGGACACCCGCCGTCGTCACTGATGTTCCATCTGCGCCACAGATGTAAATGCCTCTGTTCGTGATAGAGCTCCAGTACAGATCGACATACACTGAGTGCCCGCTCGTTTGGCCGAGCCTCGCTGCACCGATTCCTACTGCGAACGTGATCTTCGAGGCCCTGCTACTGGTGCGCTGATGAGTCTGTCCAACCCCCACGAAGGCACGGTTAGCGACACCGGCACAGTTATGGCCGGGATACTTGCCGTCATCGCTGATGCCTGCGTTCCAGGCGATTGCATAGATTCGCCAGGTATTGGCCGGATAAGGGCAGGCACTATTGATGTAGTGCATGTGCTGGTACTGGAAGTTCGTACGGACATAGCTGTCGTAGAAGTTGTGCGTCGAACCGGTGATCTTTGTCGAAGTGCTCTGGCCTATGTGCACCGAGCCACTGACTGCCCAGGTGTTGTTGCCATCGTAGTCGATACCGATGTCAATATCTGAGTCAGCGTTCATACCGTACTCCCACTTGCCCAAGGCATTGCTGGCGTTGTGGAAGCTGATGATCCTCATCGAATCGACCGAGATGTAATCGTTACTGAAGGTGCAGGACGGGAACGGTACATCAGGCTGATTCGTCTGCCGGAATGACCCTTCCGTCAGAGCTCCTGCCTTGTCACGCTTGACGGCCAGATTGACAGCCGCGTTGGGGCTGAGGTCAAGCCGATCTCCCTGACCTGCCCAGGTTGCTCCGTCCCATCTTCTGGATACGGACGTGGATGTCACGATTCCTGATTTAGTCACGGTCATGACATCGACGTTGATCCAGTTGCCGTTGCGAGCAATGGCCGACAGGACCCTGGGGTTCGGAGCGAATCCCAGCCGGAACGCGCCTGAGTCGTCTGCAACGGACTCAGCAAGCGTCTCGACCGTGTACACGGTTTTCTGAGCGTCTTGATCGGGCGGGTTCCACATGAGCCGAATTGTTGCGCCTCAAGCCTCTCGATCAGCCAGAGCACCCTTGGTGAACAAGGGTCCGACGACTGGAGCAGCAGAAGCGATCGTTCCCGTAACTGGAAGTACCAGCCCACTGAAAAGCAGGACTGCGAAGGACATGAGCATGATGCGTCGCAACATTCTGTCTCCTTCACTGGTTGCGAACTATTCGTCGTCGCGGTTGATCCACCACATAGGCACCCATACGAGTACCGAAAACCCGACCGTGATCAGGGTGAGGAACAGGTGCAGGCCGTGGCTCGTGCGCTTCCCCTTGGCCAGGATCGCGTTGACTTCAGTCTGGCTCTCGACGCGCCACCCTCCCCGAGCGCACTCGCTAGCGACGGCATTCGCCAAGGCGCGCCTAGTGTCTATGCTCTCGGGTTGCGCTGCGGTCATGGAAGCAACCCCGTGTCAGTGACAGTGTCCTCACGTACTGTACGCACAAGCTGCCCAGCCTCGGAATGGTTGCCTCTGCCACTCGGCGCGGATCTGACCTACGCGGCTGCTCCTGGGTCCAGCGTCCTCTTGATCCGGGTAGTCACCCCCAGGCCTTCGTCTAGGGCGAGCGCGACCTCATAGGTCGCCTGTCCGACGTCAATCAGGCCGATCGTCCACGAGTCGCCCGAGATCTCCTCGGATGTGATCGAGAGCCGATCGGCGTCAATCTTGTAAGCCGCAGCAACCTTCCACCGTGCCCGCTCGGTGGCTTCCTGCCGCGAGAGGGGCGCCCCCTCTAGGCCATCTCTGGATCCAGTCCGCATCCGGCTGACGCACTCCGAAAATGCGTACCCGAAGGCGGCAGCGGCGCCCTGGTCCAGTGCCCACTACGAGACGGTGAGGGCAACCTCGAATGTGCCAGAGTCGCCGCCCCAGTCGGTCCGATTCGCTCGGACATCCACCACGCTGGGACGGTGTGCGCCCTCCGGGGTGGCCAGACTGCGTGCCTCCTCGTACAGCCACATGAAGTCAAAGTCGGGACGTTCGGCCGTAACCTCCCATACCTCTTCTGCTGGGACTCCGCGGTCCTCCACGAACCGAACCAGCAGGACCGCTCTGTCGGCGTACACGGTGGGCTCCTCCCGATGGCGGGCTGAACGGGGTCGGACGGGGTTTCTACGGGGTTGCGGCGGTTGTCGTGCCAAGCTGCCGACTCGGACAGAAAGCAGCCCGCAAGCGTTCTACCTGCGGCTTTGTGGCTAGAGTAACCGGCGGAGGCGTCAGGGTGCCTGGTGGCCCTCGCGGTCTTCAAAACCGACGTGGCCGAGTTTCTCGGTCAGGCGGGTTCGATTCCCGTCCGCCTCCGCCACGATCAACCCGGGCAGAAGTTGTCATTGGAATCGCGTCATCCGTGACGCGATTCCAATGACAATCTCTGCGGCGGGAGGGCGGACCTATCCGAACGGACAGTGTCCCGCGTTCGCCATGCTCGTACGGTCGAACGACGTCGATCGAAAGGAAACCGCCGCATGACGAATGCCTTGGCGCCGCCGCCGGTGGGCACCATCAACATCGTCGATCCGTCGCCACTGAATTGGCTGTTCATCACCTGGAACACGATGGAGGAGCCGATCCGCATCGACGAGGACGGGCGCGCGGTGATGGCGCTCGCGGAGGACGCGGAGTGGCTTGACGACAAGACGTTGGAGCTGCGACTGCGCAGGGGTGTCAGCTTCCAAGACGGCGAGCCGTTCAGCGCGCACAACATCAAGCAGAACTTCGACGAGATGCAGCGCTGGGCCGCTCCGCACCCGCCCGGCACCTGGCTGAACTTCCCGCCCGAGTCGGAGGCAGAGGTGGTCGACGACCACACGCTTCGCTTCCACTTTCCCGGCCCCGACGGTCTCGCGCTCGGCAAGATGCGCGGCTTCCACATCGCTTCAACCGCGTTCTGGTCAGGCCCCGACGCGCCGGGCTTCGGCTACAAGAAGTTCGGATCCGGCGAAGGTCATTGGTGAGTGATCGACGAGCCAGGTCCCTGGGGGACCGGCCCGTTCACCCTGGTCCAGGGTGCATCGTCCATCACCACCCGCAACGTCATCATGACCGCGACGCCGTACGCCGCCGCCTGGCTGATCGAGTCCGAGCAGCGGACACCAGAGCTGGTGCTCGAGGCGAATCGTAGACACTGGAACGCAGCGATTCGCGGCCCTCGGATCGAACGCGCGGTCTTCCGCAACGACCTGAGCCCGTCCGAGGCACTCGACTTGTGTCTGACCACGGACGGCGAGGTCGACATCGTCACCGAAGTCAGCCCTGCCGATGCCGCCCGGGTCGAGGCCTCCGAGTACGCCGACCTCGTAACGATCCAGGCCAACCGGGTGCTCACCTGCATCATCAACCGTGGAGCCGGCGACGTACCACTGTCCAATGTGGACGTACGCCGGGCGCTCAACCTGGCGGTCGACCGGCAGCGCATCATTGCCGAAGGACTGGCCGGGTATGCCACACCGCTGTCGGCACTCACCTCACCCTGGTGCAGCGGCTTTCCGGCGGGCGCGGCGCCGTACGGCCATGATCCGGCGAAGGCGAGGGTACTGTGGGAGTCCGCGGGGTGGCGTGCATGGGTGTCGCCCTGGGTTGCTGCACCCGACCCCTTTTCCAGGGTGGTACCACCAT
>JBPCPI010000042.1:0-12106 GCA_050999295.1 Geodermatophilaceae bacterium
GCCGTCCACACCTGGGGATAATTACAAGAGTGTCGTTCCGCGGGTTCAACTACTCAGCGGGAAGTCTTCAGCGCCACTTCATACTCATGGCCAAACCGATGACCATGGCGGCGAACCCGACCGCGAAATTCCACGGTCCCAGACTGTTCATGATGGCGATCTTGTCGCCGGCGACGTAGAAGACGACGATCCACAGCAGGCCGATCAGCATGAGTCCGACCATCACCGGTGCGAACCAGCGCGGGCTGGCCCGCCGGGCGCGGGCTCGGGCTGCAGCGCCGGGGAGGATGTCCTCGGGCGGGGTGTAGGCCGGCTTCTTCCGGACCTTCGACTTGGGCATCGCTGGTTCGTCCTTTCCTACGCCGCGCCACTGGAGTGCGGACCGCCGTACTAGCGTAGTTCGCGCCCGGTGGACTGCGTGAGCCCACTGCGGCAGCTGGCAGGAGGAGCATGCGTCGGTCGTCGGCCTGGCGGGTTCTGGCGGTGATCAGCGCCGTGCTGATGGGGTTGCTGTTCGCCACGACCGCCATCACCGCGCGCGGAACGACCCTGCGGGCTGGCCCCGAGACGCGACTCATCGGTCTGATCGATGACCTGCAACGACGTACCGATCAGCAGTCGCGCACCCTGGCCGAACTGCAGGAGCAGGTGCAGGCCGCGTTGTCCCGGGCCGAGGACCTGGACGCCGGGGCAGCCATCGCCGGAGAGGTCGCCGAAGTCGGGGCCGCCTCAGCCGGATTGACCGCTGTCCATGGCAAGGGAGTGACGATCACCCTCGACGACGCGCCCCGCGAAGCCGGTGGCGAACTGCCCCCCGGTGCCAGACCCGACGACGTCGTGATCCACCAGTCCGACATCCAGGCGGTGGTGAACGCACTCTGGGACTCCGGCGTGGACGCGGTGACCATCATGGGTGAGCGGCTGATTGCCACCAGCGCTGTGCTCTGTGTGGGGAATACCCTTCTGCTGCAAGGTCGTACGTACTCGCCCCCGTACCGCATCGCCGCTATCGGGGACCCGGACGAGATCCGCATAGCGCTGGAGAGGTCCGCGGGAGTCGCGCTCCTGACCCAAGCGGTACGCAGCTTCGGCCTGGAGTTCAGCGTGCAGGATCAGGCTGAGCTTGTCCTCCCAGCCTACGATGGACCTTTGACACTGCGGTATGCCCAGGAGGCATGAGCAGCCTCGGGGTGGACGGAGAAGTGAATGCGCACCGACCGCACGGAAGTGGCCGGTCGAGAAGTCACTGACCTCGACCGGCCGATCTGGGCCGAGCGATCTCCCTTCGACCCGGACGATACGGCTGACATCGAAGGCACTGACTATTCCGATCCGGCTGATCGGCCAACAGTCGATGCGCCGCCACCAGTAGTGCGTTCCGGACGGCATCAGGCGCCGGTCGCGAGCAGCGCCACGGGTACGGCGGCAGGCGGGGCCGATCCCGCCCCGATGCGCCCCCGCGGTCGCGGCGAACTCGTCCGTACCGGAATCCGCGGGCTCGGCCAAACCCTGATCACTGGCGGTTTGGTCGTGCTGCTCTTCGTGGTCTACGAGTTGTTCATCACCGACGTGATGACCGACCAGCGCCAGGCGGAACTGACCGACGAACTCCTGCAGAACTGGGAGGATGACCCGACCCTCGGACCGGACCTGCCCGGCGGGGGCTTGTCGTCGATCCCGCTGGGCGACGGCTTTGCCCGGATCCGGATCCCGGCCTTCGGCGCTGACTACGTCAAGGTGGTCATCGAAGGCACCGATCCTGACGTACTGGAACAGGGTCCCGGACATTACGTCGACTCGGCCATGCCCGGCGAGCTGGGTAACTTCGCCCTGGCCGGGCACCGGGTCAGCAAGGGCTCGCCGTTCCTCGATCTCGATCAGTTGCGACCCGGGGATGCGATCGTGATCGAGACCGAAGAGTTCTGGTTCACCTATCGGGTGCTCGGCGATCCGGCAACCGGGAACTTCGACGCTGACCCGAGTGGGATCCCCGGACAGCAGATCGTCTCGCCGCAGGACACGCAGGTGGTGTTTCCGGTTCCCGGACTGGATGACCCCACCGTCGAACCGACCGCCGCCTATCTGACGTTAACGACCTGCGAGCCGAAGTTCTCGGCCAGGCTGCGGCTGATCATCCATGCGGTCCTCGATGGCCCAGGCCTGCCGCGAGCCGAGTTCCCCGATGGTCCGCCAGCCCTAGCGGAGAGCTAGCCGTGTACGGCTGGATCTGGCGGGTGCTACCCGGTGGCCTTCCGGGCAAGATCATCGGCTCGGCGGTGTTGATCGCCGGGGTGTGCGCCCTGCTGCTGTTCATCGTGTTCCCGTGGGTGGAGCCGATGTTGCCGTTCAACGACATCACGGTCGAGTGAGCTTGGCTTGCCGGTGCTAACGTCCGAAGGGACGGCCGCTATTGCCGACGACGGTTCGGACGTTACGGCCGGGCCTCGGATCCTGGTCGTGGACAACTACGACAGCTTCGTGTTCAACCTCGTCCAGTACCTCGCCCAACTCGGGGCCGAGTGCGTCGTACGCCGTAATGACGAGGTCGCCGTCGCGGATCTGGACGGGCTGGGCGTTGCTGGGATTCTGATCTCGCCGGGACCCGGTCGGCCTGAGGCTGCCGGCGTGAGTGTGCCGCTGGTGTGCGCGGCTGCCGCCCGGAATGTGCCGCTGCTCGGCGTGTGCCTCGGCCATCAGGCGATCGCGGTTGCCTTCGGCGGCAAGGTGATTCGAGCCCCGGAGCTCCTGCACGGCCGTACCAGTGCAGTCGTCCACGAGGGGCGCGGTGTCCTGGCCGGCTTGCCCTCACCGTTCACCGCCACGCGATACCACTCGTTGGCGGCCGACGAGGAGAGCCTCCCCGACGAACTCAAGGTCACCGGCCGTACGCCGAGCGGGATCGTCATGTCCGTACGCCATCGCAGCCTGCCGATCGAGGGCGTGCAGTTCCATCCCGAGTCGGTACTCACCTACGGCGGTCACCAGATGTTGGCGACCTGGCTGACCGAATGCGGCTTTCCGCCGGATTCGGAGGCGCTGCGGGTGTCCACCGAGGCCGCCGCCCGGCACTACGCCCCCGAAACAGCACTGACCACCTGAACGCCGCCCCCTTCTTCGCCGTTATGCGCATAACTGTGAACCCGAACCGATCTTTTCGCGGTTATGCGCACAACCGCGACCGTTGGCGCGGGTTCTTGACGGTTATGCGCATAACCGCGAGCGCGGGTCAGCGGCCGGCGGCGTAGCCCTGCATCCCGCGCGGATTGGCAGCCGCCCGCAGCACACCGGTCTCCGGGTCGCGGCTGACTGCCGACATCCGGCCGAGCGCCCACGGCCCGGACCGTACGACCGTATGCCCGCGCCGCTCGAGATCGGCGATCACGTCCTCGCCGACCCGATCCTCGACCAGGAGTTCCGGGTCGGGCAGCACCCGCGGCGCGAACGAGGGCGGGAACGCGGTGCTGTGCCAACTCGGCGCGTCGATCGCCTCCTGCAGGTTCATCCCTGCGAGGCTGTGCGCCAGCCAGAACGTGAGCTGCCACTGCTCCTGCTGGTCACCGCCCGGGGTTCCGAACCCGATCGTCGGCTCGTCCCCGCGCAGGACAAGGGTCGGGGTGAGCGTGGTGCGGGGCCGGGTGCCCGGCTTCAGGGAGCTGGCCAGGCCCGGCTCTAGCCAGAACATCTGCCCCCGGGTGCCGAGTGCGAACCCGAGCTCGGGGATAGTCGGCGAGGACTGCAGCCAGCCACCGGATGGGGTCGCCGACACGATCGTCCCGTGCCGGTCCACCACGTCGATATGGCAGGTGTCGCCGGGGGTCCTCGCCACGGTCGGTTCCCCGACCCCGGCCATTCCGCTGTCGCGGCCGGCGCGAGTCGGCGGCTCCAGGACGTACCGGGCCAGCCGCGGCTCGGCACCGCCGGGGCTGCCCGGCCGCAGCCCCGCGGCGGCGGTGTTTCCGACCAACGTGGCCCGCTCGCGTCCGTATGCCGGGGACAGCAGTGCGTCGATCGGGACGGGCTGAGCATCGCCGTACCACGCCTCCCGGTCGGCCATGGCGAGTTTCACCGCCTCAGTGACGGCGTGGATCTGCACGGCGCTGGCATGCGGCGCCTCGGCGGCGGAGAGGTTGCCCAGGATGGACAGGGCCTGCAGGAAGGCTGGCCCCTGACTCCACGGGCCGGCCTTGCACACGGTGTGACCGTGCCAGTCCAGGGATACCGGGTCCTCGTACGTCGCGCGCCACCCGGCGAGGTCGGGCCCGGTGAGTACGCCCGCGTGGCGGGCACCGGACTCGTCCATGACCGCGGCACGGACATGACGGTCGATCGCCTCGGCGACGAACCCTTCGTGCCAGGCAGCGAGCGCACCGTCGATCTGCTGCTCGCGGGACCCTCCGGCGGCTCGTCCCACATCCAGGATCCGCTGATATGTCGATGCCAGAGTGACGTTACGCCACAACGTGTTCGGCTGCGGGGGACGGTCGGAACCGTCGAGCCAGAGTTCAGCCGAGGTCGGCCAATGGCGTACGAACGTGTCCGCGCTCGCCGCGATCGTCGCCGCCACGCGGGGCAGCAGCGGGTGGCCGTTGTGGGCGTAGTCGATGGCGAACCGCAGAACTCGATCCAACGGGAACGTGCCGTGGTCACGCAGAAACGTCAGCCAGGCGCTGACCGCACCCGGGACAACGGCTGCCAGCAGTCCCGTACCGGGAATGACGTCGAGGCCCTGATCGCGGTAGTGCTCTATGGTCGCCGCTGCCGGTGCAACCCCTTGTCCACAGAGGACTGTTGCCGGCTTGTCTGGGCTGGCGAACAGGATCGGGACGTCGCCGCCGGGTCCGTTCAGATGCGGCTCGACCACGTGGAGGGTGAACGCCGTGGCGACCGCGGCGTCGACCGCCGTACCGCCCTCCTCCAGGACTGCCATCCCCGCAGCGCTGGCCAGCCAGTGCGTACTGGCCACCATCCCGAAGGTGCCCGAGAGCTCCGGTCGCGTGGTGAACATCCGGGCCACGCTACCTCCGGCCCCAGCCGTCTCTCGGCGATCCGACGCAGGGGCACCCTGCGACGTTAGGTTCGTAGTAGTCCTCCCCTGATGACGGGCAGGGACTGATCTGATGGGCCCGTGTGCGTGACGGTGGTGACCCGAGCGGGGATCCGGCGCGGGCGGCGCTGGGGAGCGCGGCCATGGGGCTGAGGCCGCTGGTGATCGACACCGACCCGGGGGTGGACGATGCGATCGCGCTGCTGGTCGCCGCCACGAGTCCGGAGGTCGAGCTGCGGGCAGTCACCACCGTTTTCGGCAACGTGTCCGTCGCCCAGACGACCGAGAACGCACTGCGCATCCTGGCCCTGGCCGGCGCCGGTGAGATCCCGGTCGCGGCGGGGGCCGAGCGTCCGCTGGTCCATCCCCGGCCGCAGCGTGCTGGGCACGCCCACGGACCCAACGGCCTCGGCGGGGTGGAACTGCCGCCTGCCGAGCGGAGCGCCGAGCAGCGGACGGCGGTACGGTTTCTCACCGACCTGTTGCACGCCTCCGACAGTCCGGTCACCGTGTGTGCCATCGGGCCACTCACCAATCTCGCCCTGCTCCTCGCCACCGATCCAGCGGCTGCGGCGCGGATCGCGAGGGTCGTGATCATGGGCGGTTCCTACGATGCGGGAAATGTCACGTCGACCGCCGAGTTCAACTTCTGGTCGGATCCCGAGGCGGCGCACCGTGTCCTGAGTTCCCGGCTGCAGATCACGGTCGTTGGCCTCGACGTGACCAGACAGGCCGCGATGGATGCGGCTGCCGTCACACGGATCGGCGCCAGCGGACCCGTCGGGTCTGCCGCATCGGCGATGTTGGCGTACCGTACCGAGGCCCGCGCACCGGCTCAGGGTGGACCGCGTGTCGTCGTCCACGACGCCTTGGCCGTGCTCGAGGCGATCACGCCCGGCACCCTCAGCACCGTCGAGCGCAGGGTGTCTGTGGACTGCGGACACGGTTCCGGACGTGGTACGACAACGGTGGCCCGGCGAGGGGAAGGGGCGTCGGGCGTCGGTATCAGCGTCGGCATCAGCCCCGGGGAAACCGTCATGACCCATCAGGCGGAGGTCGGGGCGGTCGGGGCGCCGGTACAGGTGGCCGAGACCGTCGACGTACCCAGAGCGCTGGCCGAGATCGAAGCCCGCCTCTGCTCGTACGGCCGCTGACACTGCGACCAAGGAAGCCGGCCGACGCCGAGCTTGCACGCCAGGGACTTTCTCCGGAGAACGTGCGGTCAGGGCGCCGACAGACCGCACATTCTCCGGAGAAAGTCCGTCCGGCGAACTGCTGAACCGGTGTCAGGAGCCGATGCGGGCGCGGTCGACCAACCGACGCGCCGGGATTCCGCGGGGCAGTGCACCGAAGACGCCCCCGCCACCCAGACTGACACCGGCGCCTCCATGAGCACCACCGCCGAAGCGGCTGGCACAGAACGCATCCGCAACCTCGGCCGGGCCGTACCGCAGCAGCAGCGAACCCTGCAGCGCCAGGGCCAACGAGCCGGCCACCTGCCGCGCCTGAGCCTGCGCCATACCGGGATCGGCCGCACCGACCTCGGCCAGCAGCACGCCGAGCGCCTTCACCGCGTCATCGAAGCGCGGGTCCACACCGAGCGCGGCATCGAGTTCGGCCTGTACCGCGGCGACCGAGTCAGACTCGCGGCCCATGGCGCGCAGCACGTCCAGGGCGATCACATTCCCCGACCCTTCCCAGATCGAGTTCAGCGGCGCCTCGCGATACAGCCTCGGCATGCCGGACTCCTCGACGTACCCGTTGCCGCCCAAGGCTTCCAGGGCCTCACCGACGGCGTACGGCGTGCGCTTGCAGACCCAGAACTTCGCCGCCGCGAGCGCCAGCCGGCTGAAGGGGGTTTCCGCATTGTCGACCGCCGCCGCTAACCGGATCGCCAGCGCGGTGGCCGCCTCGGACTCCAGTGCCAGATCGGCGAGCACCGACTGCATCAGCGGCGCATCGATGAGCAGCGTCCCGAAGGTCGACCGATGTACGGCGTGGTGGATCGCCTGGGTCAGCGCGGCGCGCATCAAAGCCGCCGACCCCAGTACGCAGTCCAGCCGCGTCATCGCCACCATCTCGATGATCGTGGCGACCCCACGTCCCTCCGGACCGACGAGCCAGCCGACAGTGCCGTCGAACTCGACCTCGGATGAGGCGTTCGATCGGTTGCCGAGCTTGTCTTTGAGCCGTTGCAGGGCAAAGACATTGCGCTCGCCACCGGGCAGCACCCGCGGCACGAGAAAGCACGACATGCCAGCCGGTGCCTGAGCCAAGACGAGGAAGACATCACACATCGGCGCTGAACAGAACCACTTGTGTCCGGTCAGCCGCCACGTCCCGTCGGTGCTTGCCTCGGCGCGCGTCGTGTTCGCCCGTACGTCTGACCCGCCCTGCTTCTCGGTCATGCCCATGCCGGCGAGCAGCCCCCGCTTGGTCGCCGGATCGCGGAGACCCGGGTCGTATGACGTACTGACCAGGCCGGGCTCGTACGCGGCGGCGAGATCGGGCTGGTGCCGCAGGGCCGGCAGTACGGCGTAGGTCATCGAGATCGGGCAGCCGTGGCCGGACTCGACCTGGGCCCAGGTGAAGAACCCGGCGGCCCGCTGGACATGCGCGTCGGGCCGCGGGTCGGCCCACGGCGCTCCGTGCAGCCCGTGCGACACCGCGACTTCCAAGAGTTCGTGCCAGGCCGGGTGAAAGCTCACCTCGTCGATCCGGTGTCCGTATCGGTCATGTGTACGCAATCGCGGCTCGTGCGTGTTGGCCTCGGTCGACCAGTGCTGGGCCTGCTCGGTGCCGGCGCGGCGCCCCAGCGCCAACAGCTGCGGCCCAGGACCGTCGGTCGAGTGCCGCGCCACGGCCTCGGTCAGCGCCCGGTCCTCGCGGAAGGCGTCATGTCCGTACAGCGCTGGGACCTGATTGGTGACCTCGTGCGTGTCCGCCATACCTCAATCTTCCTCCAGGGCTCGGAGAGTGTGGGGTCGGCGTTAGCGGCGGCGGCGCTCAGCGACAGTACGTCGCCGGTTGGCAGTTCAGCACCGCACAGATTCGGGTGAGGGTAGAAACCACAGCACCGTACCGGGGAGCAGGCACCGGCCGAGGACACTCCCGGAATCGACAAGTCGATGCGGTGTGCTGCGCTGGCGGGCTGCAGATCCTCGCCGCAGTCAGGAACGCCCGGTCGGTCAGCCGCGTTGGAAAGGGCAAGGACGGGTACAGAGCACCCAGGGCCGCCGGTCGGCCCACCGAGGAGGCATACAGCCGTGACGACGTTCCTGTTGATCATGTTGGTGGTCCTGGCCGCCGGAGCGCTGTACGCGTCCAGCCAGAAGCGCCGCCAAGCCACCGCCGCAGCTGCCACCTCCCTCGAGGACGCCAAGGCCGAGGCGCGCCGCTGGTACGAGCTGCTCGGCGGGCAGCTGTCCAACCTCTCCGCCGTCGACGGCCCCGCCAAGCAGGCCCTTGCCGATGCCTCCGAGCGGTACATCGCTGCCGGATCCCAGCTCGACCAGGCGCGCACGGTGGCCCAGAGCCGGCTGGTCACCCAGACGGCGGTCGAAGGTCTCTATTACGTACGGGCTGCCCGTACGGCGATGGGCATCGATCCCGGCCCGCCGCTGCCCGAGATCAACGGGCAGAAGTCCGCCGGTGCGGTCACCGAGGCCCGCGAGGTCGAGGTCGAGGGCCACACCTACGGCGCCTCACCCCAGCCGAGTGACCGTACCCAGCACTACTACCCCGGCGGTCGGGTGGCCGGTCGCCCGGTGCCGCAGGGTTGGTACAGCGAACCGTGGTGGCGCCCGGCACTGATCGGTGGCGCCTGGGGCCTGGGGTCGGTGTTCCTATTCAGCGCGATGTTCGGCGGCATGGCCGGTGTTCCGTCGACCGAATCCTTCGAACAGGGCTACTCGGAGGGGTACGGCGATGGCGCCGAATCCGGTGACGGCGGCGGGGACGCCGGTGGGGACGGTGGCGGGGACGCCGGTGGGGACGCCGGTGGTGACGCTGGGTACGGCGATGCCGGCGGCGGCGACATGAGCGGCGGGGACTACGGCGGCGGCTTCGACGGCGGGGGTTGGGGTGGCGGGGACTTCGGCGGCGGCGGCGACTTCGGCGGCGGGGACTTCGGCGGTTTCTGACCCCCTCAACTGCTGGCACGGGAGTGCGCCCGCCCAGTCAGTCCGCCCATCCCCCTGTTGATCATCGGAAAGAGGCGGGTTTCCGGGCCGAGAACCCGCGAAAACCACCCTACATTCCGATGATCAACAGGGGACCGGGATCGCGGAACTGCCCATGGTCGACTCACCCGCCCAGGCGCCTGGGTCCGCCCACGCCTGCACCGTACGAGGCGCTTCCCGTCCGCAGACGGAGGCCCACTCGTCGGGGGGCACGCCAGCCAAGACCGGCGCGGTGCTGTCGGGCTTCCAGTCCGGATCCCAGTCCTCGCGTACGCCCGAGCGCCGGGCCATCTCGAAACCGAACGCAAGATGGTTGATCACCTCGGCGACGGAGAAGTCCGTACAGGGGTCGGCGCGTCGTGTTGATCCGGCTTCGTACCGGCGATCACGGACACGGCGAGTTCGCTGCTGGTTTCCTGTGCCTCTGGGTGGGTGTCGTTGTCCATGCCCTCATCGTGACGATGACCGGGTGGCCGGTCTTGGAAAAGGGCGGCACCGCACAGCTTGACCCGGATGGCGTGCTCGACCGCACTTATTGAAAACGTGCCCCTCACCGGAGCCGCTGATGGGACATTCTCCGGATTAGGGCCGCGAGCGACCTAACCTGGATCAGTGACGTCGGCCGTACGAGAGTTGCGCGCAGTGCTCGGCCAGGGCAGCGCACTCGCGCTCACCGGGGCGGGCATGAGCACCGACTCCGGTATCCCCGACTACCGCGGGCCGGGCTCGCCCCGCCGTACACCGATGACCATCAGCGAGTTCTGCTCCGGCCCGGAAGCCCAGCAGCGCTACTGGGCGCGCAGCCATGTCGGGTACGCCCGGATGACCCGCGCGCTCCCGAACGGGGGGCATCTGGCGATGGCACACCTGGAACGTCAGGGCGTCGTCCGCGCGGTCATCACGCAGAACGTGGACGGACTGCACCAGGCGGCGGGAAGCCAGCATGTGATCGACTTGCACGGGCAGATCGCGGAGGTCATCTGCCTGGACTGCCGGGGCCGTACCCCCCGGCACGTCCTGCAGGACCGGCTCGCCGAGCTCAATCCGGGATTTGTCGAGCGGGTCGGTTCGGCGATCGAGACCGCACCCGACGGCGACGCGGTGCTCGCCGACGTGGCCGGGTTCCGGATCGCCCCGTGTACGGCCTGCGGTGGCCGGCTCAAGCCCGACGTCGTGTTCTTCGGTGAGAACGTGCCCCGGGAACGGGTCGAGGCGGCCTTCGACCTGGTCGATGGGGCCACCGTGCTGCTGGTGGCCGGTTCCTCGCTCACCGTCATGTCCGGGCTCCGGTTCGTACGCCGCGCTCGGCTGCGGCTTGACATCCCGGTGGCGATCATCAATCGCGGACCGACCCGCGGGGACGAGTTTGCGACCGTACGCATCGACGGCGGCTGCTCCGACGTCCTGCGGGCCCTGGCCGAGGTCTGCGCGGACAGCCCCGAATCCGCACGTTATGCGCATAACGTCCCGGAAATCGGGTCAAATCCCGCACGTTATGCGCATGCGCATAACGTGCAGTAGAGGTCGTTCGACTTCGGCAGGCCAGGCCAGCCCTGCCCAGTTGCCGACCGTGCCCCGGATCGCTCGAACAGGGCGCGGCCCATCAGTCGTCGGGCGTCGACGCTGGGCGGGCAGGCGAAGATCGCGCTCGAGGCGTGCCGGATCTATTCGTTGTGAACGTCGGCGCGCAGACTGCGCGGGACCTTATCCAGACTGCTGGTGCTGGCAAGACCCCGAGTGGAACAACCTTGCGGATTAGGCTCGTCACGTCATGGGTAGGTCGGCGGTCCGTACGGTGCGCGCCTCCGCAGCCCGTGAGGTGGCCTATCCGGTCGAGCATGTGTGGCAGGCGATGGCCACGCTGCTGCCCTACTGCTCGGTCTGTGACGTCTCAGCCGTCGTGGACACCCCCGGAGAAGTCGGAGTCGGTACGGCGTTCCGCGCCTTCCGCGGACCGATCGCGGCTCCGACCGACGGAGATGTCGTCGAGGGCGGAATGCCGGGCGAGATCGTCATCGTCGAGGGCGGGATGCCGGGCGAGATCGTCGACTGGTCGCCGCAGCGGTCGGTGGCCACCCGCCTGGAGGCCGGCGGCGAGACCGTCCGGGTGGGTGTGGACATGGCCGCAGCGAGTCCGGACACCACGTTGGTGACGATCAGCGTGGAGGTGACGCCGGTGTTGCGCAGCCGGGTCGCCGCCGTCATGACCCGGACCAGCTACCTCAGAATGGCCAAGCGCACGGTCGAGGGCGAGATCGAGAAATTGCCGGCGCATCTGGCTCTGCTCGAGGAGAACGACGTCCACTGACGCAGGTGTCAGAGGCCGCTCATACCGTGCCCTGGTCCCGCGCCTGCTTTCGGCACTGGATTCCGAGACATGTACCGGACCGCGAACGGGGTACCTCGCGGACGCGCTGCCGGAGGGCTGGACGGGCGTACAGCTAGGCGGTCGTACAGCTGAGAGGCCCGACGCCTAGGTGGGCCAGTCGAAGAAGCCCTTGCCCGACTTCGCACCGAGTTCTCCGGCGGCCACCTTGTCGCGGAGCAGTCGCGGGGGGCGAAACCGTTCCCCGAGCGTGGCGCTGAGGTGCTCGGCGATCCCGAGTCGTACGTCGAGGCCGACCAGGTCGGTCAGCCGCAGCGGCCCCATCGGCCAGCGGTAGCCCAGCCGCATGGCGGTGTCGATGTCCTCGGCGCTGCCCACGCCCTCCTCGAGCATCCGGATCGCCTCCAGGCCGACCGCGACGCCAAGTCGGCTGGTGGCAAAGCCCGGGGTGTCCCGGACCAGGATCGACTCCTTTCCCAGGGCGGCGATCCAGGCCTGTGCCCGCTCCATCACCGCGTCCGTGGTGGCGTCGTGGCGGATGAGTTCGACGAGCAG
>JBPCPI010000074.1:0-19151 GCA_050999295.1 Geodermatophilaceae bacterium
CCCAGGGGAACTCGTCGGCGCGGATCAGGTTGATCTCACGCACCTTGGCCCGATCGAGCCCGAGTTCATCAGCGATCCGGTCCATCGTGCGCTCCATCGCGAAGCAGCCCTGCGGCCGGCCTGCGCCGCGGTACGGCGTGACGATGACGGTGTTGGTGTAGACCGAGTCCACCTGGCAGCGGTAGTTCGCCAGGCGGTAAGGACCCAGCAGTTGGGTGCTGGTGATGATCGGCACGACGATCCCGTACGGCGTGTAGGCGCCATGGTCATGCAGGATGTGCACGTCCATCGCCAGCATCCGGCCCTCGTCGTCGTACCCGGCCGTGATCCTCTGCAGCTGACCGCGCTCGTGCGCAGAGGAGATGAAGTGTTCGCGGCGATCCTCTGCCCATTTGACCTCGCGACCCAGTCTCATTGCCGCCCAAGGGACCAGCAGTTCCTCGGGCCAGGGGTGCACGATCTTGACTCCGAAGCCCCCGCCAACGTCAGGGGCGATGACCTCGACCCGGTCCAGGGACAGGTCCAGTTTCGTAGCGATCGCGGCGCGTACCGAGGTGGAGGTCTGAGTGGAGCTGTACACCCGCAGCGATTCGTCGATCGCGTCCCAGCGGGCGTGAACTCCCTTGCCCTCCAACGGCATACTAGCGCTGCGCTCGATGGTCTGCGAGAAGGTGACAGTGTGTGGTGCATCCCGCAGCGCGGCTCCCACGTTCCCGAACTGCTGGACAAGGCGCGCGGCCACGTTGTCCGGGATGTCCTCGTGAACGGCGGAGTCAGCTCGCTCGGCAGCCTCGATCCCGATGACCGGGGTTCGGATCTCGTAGTGCACGACGATGCGTTCGGCCGCGTCCTCGGCGAGGTATCGGTCATCGGCGACGACCATGACGATCGGCTCACCGACGTGGCTTACCGACCCGTTGGCCAGTGCGTACCCGGTCCGGGGCGCGGTCAGGTCAGGGTGCGGCAGGAGAACCGGCAGCGGTTGTGCCATCGGCCCATCGAGGTCCTCGTAGGTGTAGATGGCGTGCACACCGTCGATGTCGAGTGCGCCTGACACGTCGATGTCGGTGATCCGCGCATTCGCGTGCGGGCTCCGGACGAAGGCAACTCCGAGCGCGTCGTGGCCGATGTCGTCGAGGTAGCGGCCCTGGCCCACGATCAGGCGGGCATCCTCGCGGCGCGCGATCGGCTCGCCGAACAGCTTGGTGGTCATGCGCCGTACTCGGCAGAAGCAGGGCCGAGCCCCGCACCGGCGCGCTGCGATCGGATCTCCTGGGCTCGACCAACCGCCTTGACGATGTTCTGGTAGCCGGTGCAGCGACAAAGGTTGCCGCCCACGATCTCTCGGGCCTCGTCATCACTGATCGAGTCACCAGGCTCATAGTCCTCGAGGGCGGCCGCGATCGTGGTCAGGAACCCAGGCGTACAGAACCCGCACTGCAGGCCATGGCAGTCCCGGAAGGCCTCCTGGACCGGGTGCGGGTGGCCATCCGGGCCGGACAATCCTTCGACGGTGGTGATCTGGTGTCCTTCGGCCTGGACGGCGAACATCAGGCAACTGCGTACCGGAACGCCGTCGAGCAGCACGGTGCAGGCCCCGCAGACGCCGTGTTCGCAGCCCACGTGTGTGCCGGTGAGCTCCAGGTCGTGCCGGATGGCGTCCGAGAGCAGCCGTCGGGCGGGCACGGTCACCGGCTTGGTGGTCCCATTGACCGACAGGCTGACCGTGAACTGCTGCTCCTGAGTCATGCGGCGACCGTGAGGCGGGCACGAGCGTCCGCGGCGGCTTGGGGCAGAGCCCGCTCGGTGAGTACGGCCACCAGCCGGCGCCGGTAGTCCCCGCTGGCGTGCAGGTCGCCCTCGGGCTCGACCAACGTGGTCGCCAACTCCCCCGCCGCGCGCCAATCCGCAGATGTCGCCGGTTGACCCGCAACTGCGGCGGTGAGGTCGTGGACCTCCGGAACAGGTCCCACCGACAGATAGGAGGCGCGTACATCGGCGACCGCTTCGCTCTCGTCGATCCGCACCGTGACCGCGACCCCGCACATCGCGTAGTCCCCCCGACGGCGAGCCAATTCGAGAAAGGCGCTCCCGCTTCTCGGCGTCGACGCGCCGAAGGTCACGGAAACAGCCAGTTCGCCCGGTCCCAAGCAGCTTTCCAGGGGACCCAGAAAGAACTCCGTGGCCGGTACGTCCTTGATCGGCGCTCCGTGGGCCGCGATCTGCACGCTTCCTCCGGTGATCGCCAGGATCGCAGTCATCTCCCCCGAGGGATCAGCGTGTGCCACGGACCCACAGGTGGTTCCACGGTTGCGGATCGCCGGATGGGCCACATTGCTGGTCGCCCGGCCCAGGAGCGGCAGCACCGCGAACGCCGACTCGTCGGCCAGCAGTTCGGCGTGCCGCACGAGGGCGCCTACGACAACCGAGCCGTCCGCTGCGATCGAGATCTCGGCAAGCCCGGGTATCCGATTGATGTCGACCAAGGTGTGCGGAGCGGTCAACCGCATGGACAGGAGCGGGATCAGGCTCTGCCCTCCTGCCAGCACCTTGCCGTCGTAGCCGAGATCGGTGAGCACGGCCAACGCCTCGTCGATGCTGCGGGGCGCGGTGTAACCGAAGGCCGGAGGTTTCATCGACGCGTCACTCCTCCATCCAAGCGGACGGAGCCAGGAATGTGTGGGGCACCTGCACGGTCAGGTCAGGAGTCCCGCTCCGCTAGTGCAGCGAACTGCAGAACTGACCACGGACTGAGCAGCCAGGGAAAGCGGACGGCCAGTGCGCTGGCCTCGCGGCGCGGCACCCACATCCACTCGGCGACCTCTGATCGGTCGGGGTCCGGACCGGGTTGATGACCGGCCACCTGCGCGACAAAGACCGGGCAGACTTCGTTCTCCACGACACCGTTGGCATCCTGCGCACGGTAGGTGAAATCGGCAAGGGCGAGAGACAGTGACAGTGCGGTCAAGCCGAGTTCGCTCGCCAATCGGCGTCGGACCGCATCATGCAGATGCTCCCCCGGGGCGGGATGCCCGCAGCACGCATTCGACCAGACGCCCGGCCAGGTTCGTTTGGTCACGGCCCGCCGGGTCAGCAGGGTGTGATCTGCCTCATCGAAGACGTGTACGGAGAAGGCTAGGTGCAGCGGGGTCTGCGCATGATGGACCTGCGTCTTCAGCTGGGAACCGATCGGTCGGCGCTGCGGGTCGAGCAGGACCACCCACTCGTCGACCGCCGCGACGTCCTCCATGTCGGCGCAGCCCATGACAGTCATTCTGGCGCAACGGCTGACCGGCTCTCGGCGGGCCACAGGGGCAACGGCCTGACCCGGCCCGGTCAGCGCTTCCTGCGGGTCGCCTTCGTCGGCCGGGATTGCCCGCTGCCGGCCGGACCTGAGCGCGCGCCGGACCCTCCGGTTCGGCCCGCCGCGGTTCTCTTGCCAGCAGCGGCCCTCGAGCCATCAGCGTTGCGGCCGGTCCCCTCGACAGGTGAGTCGGGGTCACCCTCGACCTGCCTGCCCTCACGGTTGAGTGCTTCCCGAAGTTCTTCGGGGGCCAGCACGCGCGCGAGGTGCCACCCGCCGACGGCCACGATGGTGCCCAACGCGATCCCGCTGAGGCTGAATGTGTCGGTGAAGACCAGCGTGACATTGCCGATCGCGATGATGATGCCTGCCGCCAGCGGGACGAGGTTGATCGGGTTCGCGAAGTCCACTCGATTCTCTTTCCAAATCTTCGCTCCAAGCAGGCCGATCATGCCGTAGAGGACCACGGTGATCCCACCCAGCACGCCACCCGGCGCGGCGGCGATCAAGGCACCGAACTTGGGGATCAGACCGAACAGGATCGCGACCAGCGCGGCGATGTAGTAGGCCGCCGTCGAGTAGACCCGGGTGGCGGCCATGACGCCGATGTTCTCGGCGTAGGTCGTGGTCGGTGATCCGCCGACCGAGGACGCAACGACCGTGCCGACGCCGTCACCGAAGATGGCTCGGCCGAGGACGGGGTCCAGGTCGCGCTTGGTCATCTCGGCGACGGCCTTGACGTGACCGGTGTTCTCGGCGACCAGGGCGATGACCGCAGGCAGCACAAGCAGGGTGAAGTTGAGCGAGAAGCTCGGGGCGGTGATCTCAGGTAACCCGAACCAAGCGGCGTCGCCCACCGTGGAGAAGTCGGTACGGAAGTGTGCGGTTGCCTCGCCGGTGCCCCCCGGAAGCACCGACGTGATCTCGCCAACGGTCTGGTCAAGGATCCAGGACAGCAGGAACCCGAAGACCAGCCCCAGCAGGATCGAGATCCGGGCCAGGAACCCACGCAGGGCCAGCGCGGCGACAATGACGAAGGTCATCGTGGCTAACGCGACCCATTGATCCTGCGGCCAGTAGATATCAGCTACCACAGGTGCGAGGTTGAACCCGATCAACATGACCACCGCACCCGTCACCGCTGGCGGCAGGATCTTGTTGATCAGCCGGGCACCGGCATAGTGGATGATCACCCCGACGATCGCCAGGAGGACCCCGGCGATCAGGATCGACCCGACGACATCCCCGCTGTCCCCACCGCCGGCCCGGATCGCGAAGACCCCACCGACGAAGGACGCGCTGGTGCCCAGGTAGCTCGGCACCTTTCCCTGCACGATCAGCAGGAAGATGATCGTCGCGATCCCGCTCATCATGATGGCGAGGTTGGGGTCCAGGCCCATGATGAGCGGGAACACGAAGGTCGCGCCAAACATGGCCACCACGTGCTGGGCGCCGATTCCGGTGGTCCGTCCCCAGGTCAGTCGTTCGTCAGGAGCTACCGCTTCCCCGATGGGAGGGGTCTTCCCGTCGCCGTAGAGCTTCCAACTGAACGCCATCCAAAGCCTCCCGTACGAGGGTCACACGAAGGAAACGGTCATCGACGATGCCGATCATCGGCGTGCAGTGTGACGCCCCGGCCACCGCTTGTGAAGGGCACGGGCGTGGGCACCGTCTTTACGGGCTTGCAGGTGAGATCAGGCCAGGCCGTGCACTTCCACGACGTGCAGTGCCAGTTGAACGTTGAGCCGCAGTGCCGGGTCAGTCATGAACGGACCCAGCAGGCGTTCCAGCTTGCCGATCCGATAGCGCAGGGTGTTGTAGTGGAAGTGCAGGGCCCGGGCTGCTTCGGCCACGTTCAGGTTGGCATCCAGCAGCACCTTCAGCGTCTCGATCAAGTCCGCGTTCTCAGCCGATCCTCCGGGGGCCAGCGGGCCGAGCACCTCGGCGAGATAGCCCCGCAGTTCCCCCGAGTCCGGGATGAGACACAGCAGTCGCAGGACCCCCAGTGAGTCGAAAGAGGTCACCGCTGGGTGCTTCTGGGTCTGCATACCGACTTGAGCCGCACGCCGCGCCTGCGAGTATGCGGCTGGCAGCGCCGACAGAGACGCCACGTCCCGGCTGATCCCGGTGCTGACCGGTTGTTTCGAACCGTGCCGGTCGGTCAGCACCCGCGTTCCCATCGACGTGATCAGCTCCGCGGCCACCGACACCGGCGACTCCACTGGGCGAGCCGCAGCCTGGTCGGGCGACTGTCCGACCGGCAACAGCGTGACCACCTGATCGGAGACGACCACGACTGCTGCACCGACCACTAGGGCATCCAGGGCAGCGCGCCACCTGGCCGCGAAGCGCTCCAGGTCGTCGTGCCTGCTGCGCGGGGACTGGTCGGGCATCGGTTGCACGATGGTCACGGTGAGCACCAGCGATCCCCGCACGTTCCAGCCGAACCAGCGGGCTTGGTCCAGCACGCGTTCGAGGTCATCGATGCGGCCCTCGACGAGGTCGCGGACGAGGTCACTCTGGTACCTGGCCTCGACGGCGGTGACCGCAAGTTTCTGGGTGATGGTGAGCGCGGCCAGGTTAGCGGCGCGTTCGAGGATCGTGATGGTGTCTGGGGCGTATTCGGCGTCCTTGCGTACGGCCACCAGCCAGCCGTGGTCGAACTCTCCGGCGACGATGGGTACAACGATCGCCGTGCCGCCATCGTCCAGATCGAGAACCTGGTGGTGTTGCGGATTCGCTTTGATCAGCTCGGCCAGGCCGGTCACCTGGTCAACATCGGGCCCGGCCTGGGCCAGCACGGCCCCCTCGCGCCCCACCACGATGGCCGCGGCTGGGGACAACAACATCGCCGCCTTGGCCGTGACCTCGTCTAGGCCGCCACCGGCCAGAACCGTCGCGACGATGGCGCGGTGCACCTCCTCGGAGTGGGCCAAGGCGGCGGCCTGCTTGTTGAGGATCTCGGTGAGTACCTGGTTAAGGATGTCGTCGAAGCCGACATCGTCGGGCAGCAGGATCACCGGAAAGCCGCGCCGGTCGGCTTCGGCGAGCATTCCTTCCGGCAGCTCATCCACGTAACGAGCCAGCTTTATCGCGAACGCGGCCAGGCCTCGGTCGTCCAGGTCGGCGATCAACTGGATCAAGCTCGAGGGCCTGTGCCGCAGCGGATAGCCGGTGGTGAGAATCAGTTCGTCCGGTTTGACCCAGGGCAGGATGTCGGGCACTTCCATGACATTGAGCCGCCGTACCATCCGGTCTGCCCCCGAGGCCCCGGCGACCAACCGGGCGGTGCTGAGGCTGGAAAGCGACAGCATGTCGGCGACCGAGATTCCAGAGACAGCGCCCCACCGCGGGAGGCTGTTAGGGGGCGGCGGAGTCCGCCCGCCACGATCAACCACCCGAAAAGAATCTGGCATTTACCACCCGTACATCGTCTGGATCTTGGCAGCTTTGACCATACGCTGTTGATGTTGTCCAGACTAGTTTCGCATTCAATGAGTACGATCGAGGCTCTCGACCGGGCCGATGGGCATACCGCGCCCCACGATCCGCTAACGGGGCCGGCGGCGACCCCCGCGGTGGCAAGTATCGGCATAGCTGATCTGCTCCGTGGGCCGCTGCGCCCGGCGTCGGTGATCTCGATCTTCCCGACCGCGATCTACCTGCGCACCGAACCGCTGCTCTATCCTGACCGGCACCTTGCCCTGGTCTCCCCCCAGCGCACGTCCGGCGTCGTCGCGATCCTGACCAGCGACGCCAGCCGACTTCCACTTGGGGCCATCCTGCACCGGCCTGCCACGCATCGGCCCCTGATCAGCAGCCGTGGACCCCTGAAGGCATTTCTCGGCGAAGGTCGGATCACCGTCGGTCCGCTTACGGTGCGCGCATCCGGATGGTGGGACCCGCGTCCACGACTGCCATCCGCAACTCCGGCGCTGCTACCCGAGGGCATGCGCGAGCTGCGATCCGCGGTGAGTGAACGACTGCACAGCCCAGTTCGCGACGTACCGACCGAACTGTGCGGCCAACTGGGGGCCTTGCGGGCAGCAGTACGTCGCAACGACGTGACCGCAGCGCTGCGGGCCAGCCAGCGGATGATCGGGCTCGGCCCTGGCCTGACTCCCGCCGGAGATGACCTGCTCTGCGGCGTGTTGGCCGGCCTCACCCTGCTCGGCCACCCCCAAGCCGGCCGGATCGGCGCCGGAGTCCTGGCGCTGGCACCTGGGCGCACGACCGACCTCTCGCTAGCGCTGCTTCGGCATGCCACGCTAGGTCAGGTGAACACCGAACTCGGATGCGTCATCCAGGCCCTGGCCGGAACCGGTCGATTGCAGGGCGCCCTTTCGCGGCTGTTTGCCGTCGGCCATACCAGCGGCATCGCCTTGGGCCTCGGCCTGAGCGCCGCAGTCGACCTGACCAGTCGCTCTACCCGGAGTCGGGGGTGAGCTCGGGTCTCGACTATGTGGATCTGAGGCCAGGGCAGTACTACGACTCCGTCACGCTCATGCAGGCGAGTCGGACGGTGGCCGGCACGGAGGGGGTCCGCGCCGCGCTGATCGCCATGGCTACACCGCTGAACGTCGAGTTCGCGCAGGGCATGGGCTTCGAGGTCCCGCCCGCAGTTCCGGCCCTGCTCCTCGTTGCCATCCGGGCCGAGGAGCAGACCAGGCTGGACGGCGCACTCGCCGCGTTGAGCGCCACACTGTCTGCTCGTTCCGCGGATGCCGGTCCGGCCGCCGAAGCGGATCCGCCGCCGGCCACGGTCGGGGCGGCCCTTGCCGAGAGCGAGGCCATGCTCGCCCTGGTCAGCGTGCCCGGACCGTACGCTGCAGCCGAGGCCTTCGACGCCGTCCTGGCGGGTCGGAACGTGATGATCTTCTCCGACGGCGTGAGTCTCGAGGATGAGATCGCACTCAAGGCGATCGGACGGAAGTTCGGGGCGCTGGTCATGGGCCCCGACTGTGGCACGGCGATCATCAACGGGATCGCGCTGGGCTTCGCCAACGTCGTGCGGCGGGGGCCGGTCGGAATCGTCGCCGCCAGCGGCACGGGGGCTCAACAGATCAGCTCGTTGTTGGAGACCGCCGGTGTCGGTGTGAGTCATCTGCTGGGCCTCGGCGGTCGCGACCTGTCCGCACGGGTCGGCGGACTCGGCGCCGAGCTGGCCCTCGCCGCGCTGGATGCCGATCCAGCAACCGAGCGGATCCTCCTGGTGTCCAAACCGCCTGACCCCGACGTGGCGCAGCGACTCCGTGGCGTGACCGACAGCCTGTCGACCCCTGTGCAGTTCGCCATGTTGGAATCCGGTCAGCCGGACCTGACCCAGGCGGTCGAGTCCGTACTGCAGGCGCTCGGCGCAGAGCCGCCTACCTGGCCGGTGCTCGGCGCCGCCCAATCCGTCGCAACTCCGGCATGTCTGCTTGGCTATTTCGCCGGCGGGACCCTGGCTGCGGAGGCGCTCGTCCTGGCCGAGGAACTCGGTCCGATCAGCAGCAATCTCGGTCGCAACGCGCTTCCGGCCGCGCAGGCCCTGGCGGGACACCGGCATGTGGTCGTCGACTTCGGCGACGACGAACTGACAGCCGGTCGGGCGCATCCGATGATCGACCCCACCCTGCGCCTGGAACAGATCACTCGACTGGGCACAGCGGAATCCGGGGACGTGGTGCTGCTCCTCGATGTGGTGCTCGGATACGGCGCCGAGGCAGATCCCGCGCAGGCCCTTGTTCCCGCACTTCGTTGCGCCGCGCGACGGTTGGCCGAACAGCAGGCGGCCCTGCGGGTGGTCGTCTCCCTGTGTGGGACCGCGTCGGATCCCCAGGGCTGGCAGTGTCAGGCGCAGGCCTTGGCCGATGCCGGCGCGCTGGTCTTCGCGTCCAATGCTCAGGCTGCCCGGCATGCCGTCCGCTTGGCCCTCGGCGCATCGTCGACCGGAGCCCAACAATGAGCGGCCCCCTCACCCAACTACTGAACGAGCCATTGACGGTGGTCACCGCCGGTGTGGATCTATTCCCTGCGGCCTTGCGCGCCCAGGGCGCCGGCGTCGAGACCGTGGATTGGCGGCCACCGGCTTTCGGCGATCCGCTCGACATCACCGCCGTCGCCGCCGATCCACGACGCGTCGCTGCCAACCGCACGGCCACCGAGAGAATCCTGGCGGCCGGGGCCGAACTCGTCACCGTCCGCCCGGCCGCGCAGGCCCTGGGCATCGACCGGGACCTCTTCCTGCACGCTGGACCGCCGATCGCCTTCCATGCGGCGTCCGGGCCGCTGCGCGGGGCGCTGATCGGCGCGACGCTGTTCGAAGGCCTCGCCGCCGATCCGGACGAGGCCGTGACGATGCTGGACTCCGGTCGGATCCGACTGGAGCCCTGCCACCACCACCGGTGTGTCGGTCCGATGGCCGGTGTCACCTCGGCGTCGATGTGGGTGTCGGAACTGCGCGACCCGGTCAATGGGGGCACGGCGTTCTGCTCGCTCAACGAAGGGTTGGGCAAGGTCCTGCGGTACGGGGCCTACTCCTCGGGGGTCATCGACCGCCTCCGGTGGATGCTCGACGTCCTCGGGCCGGTACTCGCTGCGGCACTGGCCAGATCAGGCCCGATCGACGTCAAGTCCATTCTTGCCCAGATGCTGCAGATGGGCGACGAGGGTCACAACCGCAACCGGGCCGGCTCGCTGATGTTCCTCCGGGATCTGGCCCCTGCCATCGCCAATTCCGGTGCGTCCAGCGCTCAGGTGGCCGAGGTGCTCGCCTTCGTCGGCGGAAACGAACACTTCTTTCTCAACTACGGCATGCCCGCGGCGAAGCTGGCGTTGGATGCAGCCCGGGACATTCCGGGTTCGAGCGTCGTCGTTGCGATGGCCCGCAACGGCACGGATTTCGGAATCCAGACCTCCGGTACCGGCGACTCCTGGTTCACCGCACCGGCACTGATCCCCGAGGGGCTCTTTCTGGGCGGGTACGGCCCGGACGACGCCAACCCGGACATCGGCGACTCCGCGATTATGGAAACCTTGGGAGTCGGCGGGTTCTCGATGGCTGCGGCTCCCGCGATCGTGCGCTTCGTCGGCGGTACCGTTCCCGACGCACTGGCCACGACCCGGCAGATGTATCGCATCACGGTCACCGAGAATCCGGCGTACGCCATCCCGGTCCTGGAGTTCCGCGGCGCCCCTACCGGTATCGACGTGCTCAACGTCGTACGAACCGGCATCCTGCCCCAGATCAACACCGGAATGGCCGGACGGGTGGCCGGAACCGGTCAGGTCGGCGCCGGCCTGGTCAAGCCGCCGCAGGAATGCTTCGAGAAAGCCCTCGTCGCGTTGGCAGAACTCGCCCGACGAAAGTGATGTGCCAGATCGTGCAGTTCTGAGGCAGCTTCCTGCCGGTTTCTGCACATTCCTATCCGTGACCTGGTGGGCTGGCTGCATCGCTAGTCCCCCGACGACGGCACCGCCGGGCACGGCTGCCACGGCGCGGATCAGTCTGGTGCGAAACGCATTCCGTTGTCCTGCAATGCCAGACGCAACCGTTCGGTGGCTAGCCGCCCCACGCCGTGCAGCCGCAGCAACTCCCGCTCGGTGACCTCGGTCAGCTGCTCCAGGCTTCCGTAACCCGCTGCGGTCAGCCCGCGAACGCCGGCTTGGGCAAGTTCGCTGGAAGTGGATGGCGGGGCTTTCACTCATCCGGCAGCCCTCAGATGCGGCAGGCGTGGATGTCGGTGACCAGGATCGCTCGGGCTCCGACTCGCCAGAGGTCGTCCATGACGCGGTTCGTGTCGGCGCGAAAGACCATGGAACGCACCGCGACCCAGCCTTCCTTACGCAGCGGTGAGACCGTCGGCCCCTCCAGGCCGGGGGTGATCTCGCAGGCGGCTTCGAGCACCTCGACCGGGCAGTCGTAGTCCATCAGGACGTACTGCCGGGCGACGAGGACACCCTCCAGGCGACGGATCAGTTGCGTCACGGCCGAGCCGGCTTCCGCCTCTTGTCGGCGACGGATCAACACGGCCTCGGATTCCAGGAGCGGTCCGCCGATCACCGACAGGCCGGCGGTCCGCAGGGTCGTTCCGGTCGAGACGACATCGGCTACCGCATCGGCGACGCCCAGCCGGCAGGCGGTTTCCACCGCGCCGTCGAGTCCGATCACCTCTGCGGCAACCCCCAGTTCGGCGAGGTACTTCGCCAAGAGTCCGGGATAGGCAGTGGCCACCCGCAGCCCGGCCAGTTCGGCGACCGTGGACGGGCCATCCTCCGGCGCGGCGAAGCGGAACGTCGAGTGCCCGAAGTCCAGGGCGAGCAACTCCTCGGCCTCGGCCTGGGCGTCGAGGAGCATGTCACGTCCGGTGATGCCTACGTCGACCGTGCCCGACCCGACATACACCGCCACGTCGCGGGGACGCAGATAGAAGAACTCGGCGTCGTTGTCAGGATCGAGGATCGCGAGTTCGGAACTCGAGCCGCGCTGGCGATAGCCCGACTCCCGGAGCATGACCGCGGCCGGCTCGGCCAGCATGCCCTTGTTGGGCACCGCAACGCGCAGCATGCGACCTCCTCATGACCGACGGTCTTGCGTAGAACCCCAGGCTGACCCCTGGACGGGTGGGTCGTCAGAGATGAGCGTAAACGTCGTCCAGATCCAACCCGCGGGCGAGGATCAGGACTTGGGTCCAGTACAACAGTTGCGAGATCTCCTGCGCCGCCCGGTCGGCCGACTCGTGTTCGGCGGCCATCCACGCCTCGCCCGCTTCCTCGAGCACCTTCTTTCCGACGCCGTGCACCCCGCTGGCGAGCGCAGCCACCGTTGCCGAAGCCGGATCCGCGGCCGCGACCTTGGCCTGCAGTTCTGCGAAGAGCGCGTCGAAAGACTTGGTTCGCTCGGTCATGCGCTCTCCTGGTTGCGCAGTTGAGCCAGGGCAAGGGCGGTGTGCAGGGCCGCGGCCGTGGCCTCGGCGCCTTTGTCCTCGAGACTGCCCGGCGCACCAGACCGCTCGCGGGCCTGCTCGATCGTGTCGCAGGTCAGGACACCGTTTCCGACCGGGGTCCGCTCGTCGAGAGCAACGCGGGTCAGACCGTACGTCACGGCGTCACAGACGGAGTCGAAATGCGGGGTGCCACCTCGGATCACCGCACCCAGGGCGACAACGGCATCGTGCGTACGGGCAAGCTCCTGGGCCAACACCGGGAGTTCGATCGCCCCCGCGGCCCTCAGCACGGTGGCGTCCAGGACGCCATACTCGGCGGCGCAGGCCAACGCCCGTTCCACGAGGACGTCGGTGATGTCGGCGTGCCAGGTCGTGGCGACGATGGCCAGTCGCAACCCCGAGGCATCCTGGTGCACGTCCGGCGGAAGATCGGGCCGGCCCACACCGCTCACAAGAACACTCCGTGCTCCGCACGGTCGCTCGCTGCGCTCCTCGCTCGTACCTCGCTACGATGCTCGCTCACGTCGTGTCCTCCGATCCCGTGGGCAGCCCGTCGATCAGGTGCCCCATCCGGTCCCGCTTGGTCGTGAGGTAGCCGACGTTCTCCGGATTGTGCGCCGTCGGCAGACTGACCCGTCCGACGACGCTGAGGCCGTAGCCCTCGAGGCCGGCCCGCTTGGCCGGGTTGTTGGACAGCAATCGCATCGAGCGCACCCCGAGATCGACCAGGATCTGCGCGCCGGTGCCGTAGTCGCGGGCATCGGCGGGCAGACCCAGGGCAAGGTTGGCATCAACGGTGTCAGCGCCTGCGTCCTGGAGTTGGTAGGCCTGCAGTTTGTGCAACAACCCGATCCCCCGTCCCTCGTGTCCGCGCATGTAGAGGACCACCCCCCGGCCTTCGGCGGCGACGGCCTGAAGTGCTGCGTCCAACTGATTGCCGCAGTCGCAGCGCAGCGACCCGAGGACGTCACCGGTCAGGCATTCCGAATGCACACGTACGAGCACGGAGTCTCCGTCGCCGATGTCTCCCTTGACCAGCGCGACGTGATCACGGTCGTCATAGGCCGCGCGGTAGCCGACCGCCTGGAACTCGCCGTATTTCGTGGGCATCCGCGCCTCGGCGACCCGCTCGACCTGGCGCTCGCTACGCCGCCGGTAGGCGATCAGATCCGCAATGCTGATCAGCACCAGGCCGTGCTCGGCGCAGAATGCCGCCAACTGCGGCAGTCGGGCCATCGAGCCGTCGTCGTTGACGATCTCGCACACCACTCCGGCTGGGTGCAGACCTGCGAGCCGGGCTAGGTCGACCGCGGCCTCGGTGTGACCCGGCCGGCGCAGCACACCACCCTCGACCGCACGCAGCGGGAAGACATGGCCGGGTCGGGTCAGGTCCGCGGCTTCGGTCTTCGGATGTGCCAACGCCCGGATCGTCGCGGCCCGCTCGGCCGCGGAGATGCCCGTTGTCGAGTCGATCGCGTCGACCGAGACGGTGTAGGCGGTCTGCTTGCGGTCCTGATTGGTGTGATACATCGGCGGCAGGTCCAGGCGGTCGCAGTCCGCACCGGTCATCGGGGCGCACACCACACCGGATGTGTAGCGGATGGTGAAGGCCAACAGTTCCGGCGTCGCGAGTTCCGCGGCGAAGACGAGATCGCCCTCGTTCTCCCGGTCGTGGTCGTCGACGACCACCACCGCACGCCCGGCAGCGATCTCGGCAATGGCCTCCTCGACCGTGCCGAAGGCGATGGGTTCGGTCATGAACGCAGCACCGGATCGACCAGGCGCTCTGTGTTGCCCCCGATTACCGTCGAGGTCATGATCGCAGCGCCGGATCGACCAGGCGTTCCACATACTTGGCGATCACGTCCACCTCGAGGTTGACCGCGTCCCCCGCCTGCCGGAAGCCCAACGTCGTCCGCTCCAGGGTGGTGGGGATCAGCGACACCTCGAACCAGGTACCGTCGGCGCCCGTGCCAGCGGCAGGCAGGTCGCTGAGCGCCGACACGGTCAGCGAGACTCCGTCAACCGCGATCGAGCCCTTCTGTACGACATATCGGGCCAGGTCCGGCGGCAGGCCGATCCGTACGACGTCCCAACACTCGCCGGAGGTGCGGGAGACGACGGCGCCGACACCATCCACGTGACCCTGCACGATGTGCCCACCCAGGCGAGTGCTCGCCGTGACAGCGCGCTCGAGGTTGACCCGGTGCCCGGCGCCCAGGTCCGCCAGGGCGGAACGGTTCAAGGTCTCGGCCATCACGTCGGCGGTGAAGGATCCGTCTCCGGCTAATTCTGCCACCGTGAGACAGACACCATTGACGGCCACGGAGTCACCGTTGGCGAGATCCTCGAGTACGGTCTCTGCCCGCACCTGCAGCCGCGCTGAGTCCGCAAGGTCCTCGCGGCTCGCGACCTCGCCGAGTTCCTCGACGATCCCGGTGAACATTGCCTACTCCTCGGTGGGTGTGGCCTCCGTGCCGACGGCCGGACGTGCCGTGACCCGCAGATCTGTCCCGATCAGGGTCACATCCTCCACGACCAGACGTAGCGCATTCCCGATGCCGGCGATTCCCAGATCACTCACCACAGTAGGTCCAGAGCCCAACAGCGCCGGGGCGAGATATCCCACAACCCGGTCCACGCAACCAGCCCGCAGGAATGCCGCGGCGAGCGTGGGTCCACCTTCGAGCAGGACGGCTCGTACGCCCCCTTCATACAAGGCGCTCAGGGCTTCGGAGAAGGCGTCGATCCACACGACCGTCGGCGCCCCCGGGCCGAACATCCGGGCGCTGGTTGGGACCCGGCCTCGGCGGTCGAAGACGATCCGGATCGGCTGATGGCCGGCGAGTTCGCCGTTCTCGTCGCGAACGGACAGTTGGGGGTCGTCGGCCAGCACGGTTCCCGACCCGACGAGAATCGCATCGAGTTCGGCTCGGAGCCGGTGGACGTCGACGCGCGCAGGCGCCGACGTGATCCAACGGCTGGACCCGTCGGCGGCGGCCACCCGCCCGTCGAGGGTTGCCGCGTACTTCCAGGTGACATGCGGGCGGCCGAGCTCGACCGCGACCAGCCAACGGCCCAGCGCCGAACTGCGGACCTCGTCGAGGAGTTGACCGCCGACGACGTCGATCCCCCTCGTGCGCAGGACCGCCGCTCCGCCTCCGGCCACCGGGTTCGGGTCCGCGGAGCCGAATACGACCCGGGTGATCCCGGCCGCCTGGATGGCGTCCGTACACGGTCCAGTACGCCCGTCGTGGGCACAGGGCTCCAGGGTGCAGACCAATGTCCCCCCGCGAGCCGCGGCACCGGCCCGGGTCAGGGCGACGACTTCGGCGTGTGGGCCACCGGGCGGTTGGGTGGCTCCGGTGCCCACCGTACGACCGTCCGGGTCCAGGACCGCCGCACCAACTGGCGGGTTCGGACTGGTGGTGCCGGACGCAGCGTTCCCGATGGCGAGGCCGCGGCGCAGCGCCGCCAGTTCCGCGTCGCGGGCCTGGGCCGGGTGCGGTCCGCCCGGACCGGTCACCCGTCGGCCGGAGCGGGCCGAGCGGCCAGGCGTTGCCAGCCGTGTGCCTGGCCAGGGTAAGGCTGCACCGCGGCCCGACTTGCCTGCGCCCGCAGTGCCTCGACGGCGGCGGCGGGATCGTCGGCGCCGTACACCGCCGAGCCCGCGACGAAGACATCCGCACCAGCCTGCGCGGCCTGTTCGATGGTGTCGGAACTGACCCCGCCGTCGACCTCGATGAACAGTGTCAGGTGCCCGGATTCCACCATCTCCCGGGCTCGGCGCACCTTGGGCAGCACCTCGGAGATGAAGCTCGGCCCGCCGAAGCCGGGCTCGACGGTCATCACCAGCAAGGTGTCGTACTCGCCGAGGATGTCCAGGTACGGGTCCAGCGGTGTGCCGGGTTTGAGAGCAAGCCCGGCCAGGGCGCCGGCGGCCCGCAACGACCGGGCCACCTGCACCGGGTCGTGCGCAGCCTCGACGTGGATGGTGACGTTGCGCGCGCCGGCCTCGGCGTACGGCGGTGCCCACCGATCCGGATCCGCGATCATCAGATGGCAGTCAAGCGGGATCTCGGTCGCCGCGCGCAGGCTCTGCACTACCGGCAGACCCAGCGTCAGGTTGGGCACGAAGTGCGCATCCATGACATCAACATGCAACCAGTCAGCTGTGGCGACCGCGGCAGCCTCCTCCGCCAGCCGGGCGAAATCGGCCGACAGGATGCTGGGCGCGATCATCATCCGGGGCTGGTCCACAGATGCTGAGTCTAATCTGCCGACGCCCGCCGCTTCCCTTCATGCATCGCCTGAACCCTGGCGATCGGGATGGCCCGGCCTTCCTCGATCAGCTCGGGACTCAGCCGTTGCGGCTCGGGCATCCGCTGCGCCCATGGATCGCCATCGGCGATCAGCCCAGCTGCCGAGCGCACGGTGAAGTCAGCTGGCGCAACCTGGTCGAGGTCCTCCCACGCCACTGGGAACGAGACCGGCGTCCCGGGCCGGATCCGCGGGCTGTAGGCGGCCACGACTGTGGCCCCGCCGGCCCGGGTCGAGTCGAGGAAGACCTTGCCCCCCCGGTCCGCTCGGACGTAAGCGGTCGTAGCCAGCTCGGGATCGAGCCGCTCGGCACGACCGGCCAGCGCCCGCGTCGCTGCGGCAACCTCCTCGCTCGTCGTCCCAGCGATGACGGGCACGTACACGTGCACGCCCTTGGCCCCACTGGTCTTGACGGCACCGACCAGATCGGCCTCGGCCAGCGCTTGGCGCACCAGGTGGGCGGTGCGCACGGCCGAGCCGAACCCATCCCCCGGCGGCGGGTCGAGGTCGAGCACGAGATAGGTCGGACGATCCCATTGGTCAGCGAGGACCAGAGTCGGGTGATATTCCACGGCCCGCTGATTGGCGAACCAGACCAGCGTCGGGCGATCGTTGCACAGGGCGTAGGAGACCTCACGTTGGGAAGCCTCAGCCCACACCTCGACCGTCCGGATCCAGGGCGGGGTGTACCTCGGGACGTTCTTCTGCATGAACGGCGCCCGCCCGCGCAGGACACGCATCACCGACAACGGACGGTCAGCCAACTCGGGGATGATCTGGTCGGCGACCGCCTCGAGGTAGTCCACGAGATCGCGTTTGGTCGCCGCTGCGTCCGCGAACAGCTCCGCGTCGAGGTTGGTGAGCGACACCCCTTCGCGTACGTCGTCGTCGCCGCTCTGTGGACCGTCGCCGGCCATCAGCTGGCGGCTGTCTGATCCTCGACGGGTCGGCCGTAGGTGACGGCCTCGAGAACCGAAGCCGGCACGGTGGAGCCCAAGACCGCATCCGGGCGCGCCCCTAGCGCGTCGTTGACGGTCGAGAAAGCCATCCGCAGCGCGACGAACACCGTGATCCCGAAGATCTCGGCGTCGCTGTACCCGCCCTCACGCAGCGCCTGTACGTCGGCCTGCGTCGTCTGATTGGGATCCCGCGCTACCTTGCGAGCCCACGCAGCCAGCGCAGCCTCGCTGGAGGTCAGTCCCTCGTCGGCGCCACGCAGTACCCCGGCGGCAGTCTGCTGGTCACTCACCTCGGACAGCTTCTTGCCCCACGCCAGCGAGCAATACGAATCACCGTAGGTGGACGCGAACGCGGCGATGAGGATGCCGCGCTGGCGCACGGTGAGCCCATGCGCCGACGCGGTCTCCCGGATCAGATCGGACAGCCCGTCATGGACGCTCGGCAGGTGCGCCCAAAGCTTGGACAGGTTCATCACGTAGCCGACCACGGCCACGTCCCCAGCGAAGAGTCGTTGAGCCTCCTCGCTGGCCTCCGGTGGGCTGATGAACCCGATCTCACTCACGCCTTGTCCTGCATCGACTCCCGAGCCGGGTTGGCCTGCTCTGCGGCCTTCGGGTCTTTCTCGCCGGCCTTGGAGCGGACTCCGGCCTCGATCTTGTCGCCGAGGATCTTGTCCACGTTGCGCCAGTACTCGAACGCCCGTTGCAGCACCGGCTCGCTAACGGCATTGAGCAGGTGACCCACGATGTTGTTGACCAGCCGCTCACGTGCGTCGTCGTCGAGCACCTCGCGGACCATCGTGCCGGGCTGCCCCCAGTCGTCGTCCTCGGGATGCTGCACATAGGCCGCGCGCTGGATGTCGCCGTCGGCGTGCCAGCCCGCCGGCTCCCCGTAGCGGGCGGTGTCTGCCCTTGGGCCGCCATAGGAATTGGGCGCATATACCGGGTCCGACACGTTGGTCATCCGCATCGCGCCCTCCTTGCTGTAGCTGTGAACCGGCGACTTCGGCGCGTTCACCGGGATCTGTTGGTAGTTCACGCCCATCCGGGCGCGGTGGGCGTCGGCGTAGGAGAACAGGCGCGCCAGCAGCATCTTGTCCGGACTGGGGCCGATCCCCGGCACGAGATTGTTGGGCTGGAAAGCAGCCTGCTCGATCTCGGTGTGGTAATCGGTCGGGTTGCGGTCCAGGGTCATCCGGCCCACGTCGATCAGCGGGTAGTCGCCGTGCGGCCACACCTTGGTCAGGTCGAACGGGTTGAACCGGTACGTCGCTGCATCCTCGAAGGGCATGATCTGCATCTTCAGGGTCCAGCTTGGGAACTCACCGTCCCTGATGTGCTCGTACAGATCCCGGGTGTGGTAATCGGTGTCGGCCGAGGCCATCTGGTCGCCCTCGTCCTGGGTGAAGAACTCGACACCCTGGTCGGTCTTGAAGTGGTACTTGACCCAGAACTTTGCACCCTGGGCGTTGACCCACATGTAGGTGTGCGAGCTGTAGCCGTTCATGTGCCGCCAGCTGCGCGGGATCCCGCGGTCCCCCATCAGCCAGGTGACCTGGTGCGCGGACTCAGGAGACAGGGTCCAGAAGTCCCACTGCATGTCATGGTCGCGAAGGTGGTTGTCGGCGCGACGTTTCTGGG
>JBPCPI010000111.1:0-6244 GCA_050999295.1 Geodermatophilaceae bacterium
CCGCGATGGTGCCGCGCGGTCGCAGCCACACAAAGCCGGGGTCGCTGCTCACCGACGCGATCCCGATCCGGACGTGGGCGCAGTGGGACGACGCGGTGCCCGGGTTCGTCGAGATCGACCTGGTCGGTCATGAGGGCGGCAACGCGGTCGGTGAGCACGCCTTTACCCTTACGGTGACAGACATCGCGACCGGTTGGACAGAGAACCGCTCTGTGCGCAACAAGGCCCGCAAGTGGGTCATCGCAGCGCTTGAGGAGACCAGCCTGATCATGCCGTTCCCGCTGCTTGGCGTCGATTCTGACAACGGCAGTGAGTTCATCAACCATCACCTGCTCACCTGGTGCGAACAGCGGAAGATCACCTTCACCCGGTCCCGTCCGGGTAACTCCAACGATGGTGCCCACGTGGAGCAGAAGAACTGGGCGGTCGTGCGGACGGTGGTCGGCTACCACCGCTACGACACAGCCGCGGAACTGCTGCTGCTCAACACGATCTGGCCCCTGCAGTCGAAGATCACGAACTACTTCCTGCCCCAGCAGAAGCTCATCTCCAAGGTCCGCGACGGGGCGAAGGTCACCAAGAAATACGACCTGCCGACCACGCCGCACCGCCGCGCCGAGCAGCACAAGTCTGTCACCGCTGAGGGCAAGACGACCATGAGCGACACCCTCGCCGACGTGAACCCGGCCGCCATCCAGCGTCAGATCCAGGCCCTCACCAGTGAACTGCTGACCCTTACCACGAGCAAAGCCGCCGCCGCCCGCAGACCGGAACCTCAGGACTCAGCCACGCGCGCATCCGCTCGTGAGTCAACGACTCCAGCTACGCGCGCATCTTGACATGAGTCACCAGGCATCCTCATGCGCGGGGGCGCTTGTGGGGATGAGCAGTGGAGGACGGGGCGGTCGAGTTCGGCCTTGTAGTCAGCACTGAATTCGGACTCGCTCGCACCTGTATGCGGGTCTACACTGAGGTCATGACGACTCTCCCGCTGACCGAGGCAAAGGCGAAGCTGAACGAGCTCGTCGAGGACGCCGTCACCACGCAGGAGCGGATCACCATCACTCGCCACGGCCGGCCAGCGGCTGTCCTCATCTCCGTGGACGATCTCGAGTCAATGGAAGAGACCTTGTTCTGGCAAGCCCAGCCCGGCGTACACGATGACATCGCCACGGCCCGAGCCCAAGCCGAGGCGGGACAACTCTCCGACGAGACCGCGGTTCGCAGGCGTTACGGCGTCGGTTCCGCCAGGTGAGGTGGACGGTCGGGTTGTCCTCGGCCGCCATCCGCACGCTCGACCAGTTGCCCCCTCGAGTTGTGCCGGCGATCATCGAATTCCTCTACGGCCCGCTGGCCGACAACCCACACCGAGTGGGAAAGCCGCTGCGCGATGATTTCACTGGCACCTACAGTGCCCACCGCGGCGCCTACCGTGTGCTGTACGAGATCGACGAACCCGCCCACTCGGTTACCGTGACACGTGTCGCCGGACGGGCGGACGCGTACCGACCCAGTCGCTGAATCGCATTAATGGAGGAGTTCATTCCCTCCACGAGCGGTGGGGAGTCCCGCGGTGGCCGCCTCAAGCCGCCGGTCAGGTGATCCGAACGCCAGCCGAAACTGGAGACCTCATCAGCGGTGGTAGACCTCGCGGCGGTGCCCGACTGTCACGACCACAACGAGCAGCACGTCATCGGCGACCGTGTAGATGATGCGGTAGTCACCAACCCGAATACGCAGGCCGGGGCGACCTTGCAGAGCGCGCGCAGCGGGCGGACGCGGGTCCTGCGCCAATAACGCAATGGCACCTTGCACGCGATGACGGACCGACGGGTCGAGCTTGCGCAGGGCGCGAACGGCCGCGGGTCGCAACTCGACCCGGTACTCGCTCACGTCCAGCCGAGATCGACCTTGACCTGCTCCCAAGGGATGTTCGGGCCTTCTTCGTTCATCGCCGCGTCGAAGGCCGCGGCATCTTCGGCGTCCTCCAAAGCCGTAACCAGCTTCTCGTAATGCTCGGGGCTGACGAGAACGGCTGCCGGACGCCCGTACCGCTCGAGGAATACTGCCTCGGTCTGGGCCAGTTCCACCACGGCAGGCAGACTCTCCCGCGCGGCGCTGATGTTCATCGTCGCCATGACGGAGATTGTACGACTCTGTTGGTATTTCGTACAGGACCTTGGGTGGCGGGCACGGCTGTGGCTTCTACCAAACCTGCACTCCGATGACGCCATCCCCCACAATCGCGAGGTAGTGCTTCGCCCCAAATACTATCTATCCTGTTCTACGTTCTATGGAGGCCACGTCGCGTAGTATGCCTGCATGGAAGCGACCAGCGCGAAGGTGACCCGAAACGGCCAGGTATCCCTGCCCGCCGAACTCCGGCACCGGTGGCGTGCAGCCTCGGTGCTCGTGATCGATCGAGGCGACTACGCGATCGTCCGGCCGGTGCCGGCGGACCCGCTCGCAGCGTTGCGCGGCGCCCACGCCGGCCCGGGGCCAACCCTCAATGACGCACGTGCCGCGGAGCGAGACGCCGAACAGCTAGGGCAACGGGCGAGCTAAGCACCGCTGATGACGGTGCTGGACGCGTACGCCGTACTGGCTTTCCTGCGGGACGAGCCTGCCGCCGCGGCCGTCGCTGACCTGCTACACGATCCGACAGTCCTGTCGGCGGTGAATGCCACCGAGGTTGTCGACCAGCTCGTCCGAATCTTCGGCCGTGACCCTGACGACGTCCACGCCGACCTCGTCCTGCTTGAGTACACCGGAATGCACCTGGCCGCGGTCCCAACAGAGGTCGGGCTGCTCGCGGGCCGCCTTCGGGCACGTCACTACCACGCACAGCGAATGGCGGTCAGCCTGGCCGACTGCATCGCCGCTGCCACGGCACTCACCGTAGCCCGCCCCTTGGCTACCTCCGACCCGGCGTTGGCCGCCATGGTTCGCGCCGAAGCCGGCGCAGTCCACGGCCTGCCCGACAGCATGGGACGCGTGCCCTGACTACCCCGGCTGCTCGATCAGGCAGTGCTCATTCGGCCCAGGATGTGCGCATCCGCGAGGCCAGACCGATACTCACCGACCCGAATGACTACGGCCCAACTGGGGTTGGTGAACCTGCCGGAGATCTACTACACCACCGAGCCCACGACCGGGACCTACACGGTGGACATCCGTAGGTACACCGTCGTCCTGAGCACTCAGGTCGCGCAGTTCCGGTGGCACACCGGCGATCCCGCCGAACCGGTGCTGGTCAGCGCAGACCCGCGTACGCAGCACCGGGAACGGTCACCACGGTCGGCCCGGCTCGGACGGTCACCGTCGTCGAATCACATCCCGTCCTCACCGACCCGTACGACTGACTGGCAGCTCGCCGAGGCAGTACGCGCTCAGCGGCCCGCGCTATTTCGGTGCCAGAGACGCTGCGGAGCCCACGCCGACCTGGACCCAACGGGTGAGCTCCTGGTCGGAAGCGGTGGCGGACGGGTCGACGCGTACCCAACCGTCCATCACGCGCCCGCGCATCTCGAACCGGGTCACGCCGTCCTCGCGCACCACCGAATCGGTCTCGCCCGGATCTACCCGGAGAAGGAGCCCGCCCTGGCCGCTCGCACTCACGGCCACGTTCCCGTTGACGAGGAACGCTAGCCCGCCGAACATCTTTTTCTCGGTCACGCCGTCCTGCTTCTGGATCACAGCGCGGATGCGGTCGGCGAGCTCTTCGTCGTACGCCATGACTGAGGGTCCCATAGCGGGTCAGATGACCTATGTGGCCAGGAAGAAGTCCAGGTGGTCCTGGCCATTCGAGGTTGAGTCGCCCAGGCCGGTGGCGGCCGCGACGGTGTAGATCCGCCCGAGGTTGAACATCCGCTCGTCGTCACGCAGCCGGCACCAGGCGATGACCAGGTTGCCGGCCAGAACCGGGTCGCTGATCACCCGCCGGCTCGATCTGCCCTGCGCGTTGACGTAGTCGATCCTGACTGCCCCGCCCTCGTCGATCACCTGGGCTAGGAGCTGCTTCTCACGGCCGCTCAGGTGCGCGGCACCGGCGGAAACCGCGCGCAACGTTGTCGTCGCCGATGGGCGGGTCGGTGCCTCATCCGGCGCGGCGAGCAGGGCCTGGACATGGGCCGGCACATCGGTCTCGGCCTCGATCGGCCGGTGCCGCAGTCGATCGCCTGCAGAGTGGGAGTCGGGGGAGTTGGTGCGGCGCGGCCGGGCGCGTTCGATGGTCGGCGTCCCGTCTGCGGTCTCGGCGACCGGCGCATAACCAGCCTTGCGCAGTTCGCTCAACGCGACCTCCAGTGACTTGCTCGAGGCCAGCACGGTCGGAGCCAGCGTGCGCAGACCGAGACCACGCAGCCGGCGGTCGGCGGCCAGCTCGGCGAGTAGCGCGGTGTCCTCCGAGCGCAGGCAGCTGGCGACCTCACAGGCCCGTACCGCCCCGTGGCGGCGAGCAACATCATTGATCAGGTAACGCAGCGGCTGTGGCAGAGTGCCGCTGCTCACCGCCTCGAGTTCGGCTAACAGTGCCGCCGAGCTCTGGCCACCGTCCAGCGCCCGCCGCACGCTGGATGGGGTAAACCGCCAGACCGAAGCGACTCCCCGAGCTTCCCGCTCGGCGGACAGGTCCAGGAGATCGGCGAGCTGGGCCCCCGGCGTACCCGCCACTACCGCGGTCAGGTCGGCCTGGATCCGTACGGATGACTGGGCGCTGCCCAACGGCCCGAGTGCCTCGCGTAGCGCCGTCTCGTCCCCCGCGAGGAGGGCGTGCCCGATCGGACTGAACGCGTTCGCGCCGACGACCCCGAGCAGCGCCGCCTCCTCCCAGCAGGCCACCGCGGCGGCGACGAGGTCGGCGCCGGGCCAGGCACAGGGGGCATGCCATCCGGCTACCTCGGCCAGCAACGCCGGGTCGGCCGCCGCCTGCCCGGGGTGGCCGGCGGCTGCACCGAACAACACCTGGCGCAGCGGGTGCGGGTCAGGGAGGGCGGTGGCTGACTGCCAGGCACCGTCCGGTTCCGCCGACGGGGTCCGCGGCAGCATCCACCAGGTACGCAGCAGCATCGCGGCCCGATCGGCGGGCTCCAGGCGCCGCCAGTCGTCATAGGCTTCGGTGGGCAACGCGGTTTCATCGGACAGCGCCAGCAGCCCGGTGCTCTCGGCGAGGGTCAAGGCCAGGCGCACCTGGCCCGTCGTGGCGGTTACGTTCTTGGCGAGGCGGCGCAGATCGCGTACGCCGATGCCACCGGTACGCAACAGGTTCAGTCGCGTAGCGCCGATGTCGTCCATCAGGTCGGCGACCAGCCGAACGATGTCGGCGCCAGCGGCGATGGCCTCGTTCCGGATCGCGGTCGGATCGATTGCTGTCCAGGCAACGTCGGAAGGCTGCGGGTCGAAGGGCGCCGAGTACGTCGGGCCGCGCAATGCGAGGCCGACCTCGGCCGGCATCAGCAGCGCGGCATCCCATGCACCCGCCTGGACGAGCAGCCCGTGCGACATCGCCCACTGACCAGGCGACTCGACTCGGGAATAGCGCGAGAAGGTCTCGTACTGGTACTCGTCGGTCTCTCCGATCGCAATAGCGACCAGCAACTCCTGGGTCTGCCGAGGTGCCCTCTGCAGCACCGCCAGGAGCCGGCCGGTGTCGCACAGCGCGGCACAGGCAACCTGCACCAGCTCCGCCTTGCGAGCGGGGGCCCTCAGCCCGAGATTGCGGACGATGTCGCGCAAGTCCTCGACGGTCAGCAATTCCAGGAGCGCGCCGGCGGGCGGCCCAAGACCGAGCGGGGGACCGAAAGCCTCCCGAGCCGGGGCGACGAGACAGATGCCCGCCGAGCGCCAGGCCAGCCCGTGCTGCTCCAGGGTTGTCACGGCTGCCTGTACGTCGGCCGAGGAGGCTGTGGCCGGGACGCCGAGCAGCCGCTCGAGCCGGTCTTCGGCCACCTGATCGCCGCCGAGCGCGGCCAGCGCCTCGGTCACCTGCAGAGTGGGCAGGTCCAGCCGCCGCAGAGCCGTGACCACCGCCTGCGGATCGGCCATCCGCTCGGCGAGTTCCTGCAAGGACCGCGGCGGGGGTGACATACCGAGTTCTGGGCGTCGCCGGAGCAGAGCTTGCAGGCCATCCCGACCAAGCCCGCGCAGCCATCCGGAATCGAGCAAGGCAGGTTCCCCTCGTTATCCGTCGCGTACGCGTGAGCCTAATCAGCGCATGGCCACAATGGACGTGGGCGTTCGCGAACTC
>JBPCPI010000149.1:0-11405 GCA_050999295.1 Geodermatophilaceae bacterium
CCGGTGGCTTCGCGGAGCTCGGCGATCTTGATGGTCAGATCGTCCGGCCCGGTCCAGTCCGGGTGCCGGCTGGCCGAGCGCTGATCGATCCCGGCGGGCAGCGTCCGCATCCCGGCCACCCGCTCGCTCACCTTTTCACCGAGCAGCATGCCCCCGCCACCCGGCTTGGCGCCCTGCCCGATCACGACCTCGATGGCGTCTGCCTGGTGCAGGTCTGCCGGGTTGAAGCCGTATCGCGACGGCAGACACTGGTAGACCAGCCGCGTGGAGGCCCGCCGCTCCTCCGTCGTCATCCCGCCGTCGCCGGTGGTCGTCGACGTGCCCACAGCGGTCGCGGCCCGGCCGAGTGACTCCTTGGCGTGCGCCGACAGCGACCCGAAGCTCATCCCTGCGATCGTGATGGGGATGTCCAGCACAAGGGGCTTGCTGGCGTACCGGGACCCGAGCACCGTCGTGGTGTCACACGCCTCCCGATAGCCCTCCAGCGGGTAGCGGGACACCGAGGCGGTCAGGAAGGACAGGTCGTCGAAGCTCGGCACCCGGCGCTTGGCACCCCAGCCGCGGATCTCATAGCGCCCCGTGTCGGCCATGGTCTGGATCTGACCGACCATCTCCGGCGGAAAGGTGGCACTGGGCCGGCGGCTCTGTCCCGCATGCGCGCGGCCGGGCACGGGAGTGGGCAGATCGACGTGGCCCTCGGTGCTCGTGTCCCGCGCGTCTGCCTCGGTGCTCATCGCTAGTACCTCTGGTTCTTCAACGCGTCGAAGTTGTACAGCTGCTTCGCCGAGGCCACCCGGGTGACGTTCTCCGGGTCGACGTGGTCGAAACCTGAGTCGCGGCCGGCTAGTTCGAGGATGTCGCGGACCCGTCGTACGTCGGTGTCGGTGAGGTCTTCGATCTGGCTGTCCGCACCGAGCGACCGGACCTTGCCGCCGACGTAGATGACCGCCTCGTAGAGGCTGTCGCCCAGGGCGTGCCCGGCATCGCCGCCGATCAGGATCGTGCCGGCCTGCGCCATGAAGCCGCTCATGTGGCCGACGTCGCCGGCTACGGCAAGGGTGCCGCCCTTGAGCGAGATGCCGGCCCGCGACGAGGCGTCGCCGTGCACGATCACCGTACCGCCGTGCGCGGTCGCCGCAGCTGACTCCGAGGCGTTGCCCCGCACCCGGACGACGCCGCGCATCAGATTCTCGGCGAGCCCCCAGCCGACGGAGCCCTCGACCGTGACGTCCGGGCCGTCGGACAACCCGGCTGTGTAGTACCCGGCGTTCCCCTCGATGGTGATGACCAAACGGTGGCGCAGGCCGACGGCAAGGTTGTGGGTGCCGCGGGCCTCGGTGATGCGTACGACGCTGCCCTCGGGCAGCTCGCGCAGCCGGCTGTTGATCTGCCGGGTCGTCAGCTCGCTGCAGCTCAGGATGATCTCGGTGACCGGTGCGCTCAGCACCTTGGTCACTGCTTCACCCAGGAGTGCACTTCCTCCGGCTGCGGCTCGAAGACTCGGGCGGCGTCGATCCCCGGCAGGGTAGCCAAGGCGTGATACTCGCTCGCGACCGCCACGTAGGCCTCTGTTTCGGCGACCACCAGCGGTTTGCAGGCGAAGGCGTCGCGCACGACCGCGAACTCGTCGCGGGAGGTGACCAGCAGCGTGAAGAAGCCATCGAACTCCTTGAGGACCATTCGCATGGCGTCGTCCAGGGTGTCGCCCTGGTCCAGTCGGTCGCTGATGTAACGCGCGGCGACCTCGGAGTCGTTGTCGGTCTCGAACACCACGCCCCGGTCCTCGAGCCGCCGCCGGATGGAGGCATGGTTGGAGAACGAGCCGTTGTGCACGAGCGCGAGGTCGGGCGCGGGGGAGAACGGGTGGGAGTGCCTGGTCGTGACGGCGGACTCGGTAGCCATCCTGGTGTGCCCCACGCCCTGGTATCCGCCGGCCAGCTGGATGCCATAACGATCACAGATCTGCCGGGCTGTACCGATGTCCTTGTACAGCGTCATCGCCTCACCGCTGCCGACGACGGTGACATGCGGTGCGATCTCCCGCAGCCGCTCCCGGACCTGGTCGGCCGGGGCCTTGACGGTCAACATGCAGACATCGGCCTTGACCTGGACGCTGGCCGGTTGTCCGATGTCCTCGCCCAGACGACCGGCCAACTCCGACCAGTCGCAGCCGGCGCCCGGAGCATGCAGCGACCAGCGAAGCGAGCCGTCCGGGACGCTGCTGTCGTACAGAGCCAGACCGGCGGAGTCGGGACCACGTCCAGTCAGGTCCTCGATCATCGGTACGAGAAGCTCACCGAGCCGGGACTCGAGGGCCGGGTCCTTGAGGTGTATCCCAACGATTCCGCACATGTCCGGCTCCTAGGAAGGGATCACGTCGGCACGACATTCAGTGGCCTCAGTCAACTGAGAATACACAACGTTTCTTGAGAGGCAACCATTGAAGGTGGCGGATCTCAGGCTGTCCGGGCACTGACGGTGACGTCCGACCGGAGCCGTCGGCGCAGTCCGGCCGCCACGTCGCCCTCGATGAAGCGGCGCAGCGGGCCCTGAGCGGGGGCGGCCAGGACCACGTGTTCGACCTGCAGCCGGCGAGCGGCGCGGGCGATGGTTTTGGCCGGGCTGCGGGTGATGACGACCTGCCCGTCGACCTGCCGTCCGCCTCGCTCGAGGGCGCGTACCGCGGCCGAGACGATGCCGAGTTGTTCCTCGCGTTCCTGGCGGGTCGGCATCAGCCCTGGGTTGGGCAGCCCGAACGCCGTCCCGTGCAGCCGGGCGACGGACAGCACCGTGACCGGCGAGCGCCCAGCCAGGGAGGCGCACGTGCGGACTTCCTGGTCGGTGAACGGGACGCCGGTCGAGGCCAGCAGTACCTTGCTCGGTCCCGCCGGTACCTGGTCGCGCCCTCGCCGCAAACCCGGCAGCGGCACCGTCCGGTCAGCCGTCCTGGCCGGCTGGCGCCGTACTCTGCATCGCTCTGCGGTCGGCCGCCTGCCGCCACATGTACAGCGGCAGGTAGGCCGCAATCACCACGAGGCCGGCGAAGAACAGGAAGGGTCCCTCGGTGGGGTCCACCACCAGCGCGGGCGAGCGCCAGCCGCCGTACGCCCAGGTGAACATGAAGAAGACGAAGATGGCGAGGGCGAGCCACCGCACCGAACTGTGCATCCGGACGGGCCGGTGGAGCTCGGGGTGGTACTGCCGGTGCAGGAAGTAACCCAGGAGCGCGAGCGAGCAGGCCAGCAGGTAGCCCATGTTCGAGAAGATGTAGATACGAAGCGGCGAGCCGAACAGGACAACCACCGCAGAGCAAACGACGTTGAAGATCATCGCGTGGTCGGGGACGCCGTACCGATTGGTGTGCATGAACCAACGGGGGATAAGGCCGTCCTCGGACACCTGGAACAGGGAGCGTCCCACGCCCATGATGGCGTTCAGGACCGACAGCAGAAGCGCCACGATCAGCGGTATGCCGATGAGCCACTGGAGCAGGCCGCCCGAGGCGGTGTCGAACACCCGGCTGCTGAAGTCGGTGAACACCGTCAGCGGGTCGAAGCTCTCCGCGTTGCCCAGCACCAGCACGAAGACCAGCGGGATCGACACGTAGATGAAGAACCCGAACAGCCCCTCCGCCGTCATGGCGATCTTCGCGTCGCGGGCCGGATCCTTGCACTCCCCGATGTAACACGCGGCCGCCTCCATCGCGAGCACGGACCAGGTCATGATGAAGATCCAGGCCATGAAGAACGCAAAGCCGCCCACAGCCCCGGGCGGGAGGTGGAAACCGGCCAGGTTGGAGAAGTTGATCGAGCTCGGGTTCAGCAGCGGAAGGAACACCAGCGCGGTGAGCGGGACCATCGACACCACGCCGAGCAGCGTGGCGAAGCGGGCACCTAGCCGGATACCCAGCAGCGCGGGGATGAGCATGCCGATCAGGCCGATCAGCGAGATGATCAGCACGGCGACCGAGATCGGCGATCCCAGCGAGCCGAAGGGCAGGAAGGTTCGCCCGGTCGGCAACTCGAACAGGCTCACGATGTATGCCGAGGCAAGGATCATGTTGATGGGGGCCACCGGGAACCAGCCGAGCCAGTAGGCCCAGCCCGAGACCCCACCGACATGTTTGGCGGTTGTCGCGCCGAGCGGTTTGAACGTCTCGAATGCGTACGACGGCAGGCCGCCGGTCCGGTCGGGCATCATGGCGGCCAATTCCGCCAGGCAGAAGCAGAGCAGTACGCCGGCCGCCGTCACTGCGACGAACAGCGGGATGGACGCAGCACCCAGGCTCTGCACGGCGAACGGGGCGATGCCGGTCACCAGGATGGTGCCCGCAAGGCCGATGACGAAGGCGCCCCACCAGTTCGTGCCGCGCTGCAGCGACCCGTCGTCGCGTTCGGTGTGCGCGTGAACTGACCGCTCGGGCACTGTGGTCATGTCACCTCCTGGGTTGCGGTCGAGGGGCTGCGGACCGGTCAGAGCAGAAGAAGTGCAAGGTCACCGCCGAACTTTGGTCCACTGAGACTACTCAGCGTTTCTTGACAAGCAACCCCCTGATGCGAGTGCATTGGCACCGCATGCCCGCTGTTGCCGGGGCAGCTCACGAGCCGAGCCCTGGGGCCGGAGAAGGAGTAGCCATGACGTCTCGCGAGGAGCTCAAGCGGCAGGCGGAAGACGACGGGATCGAGTTCTTCTTCGCCATGTTCGTCGACATGCACGGCAAGCCATGCGCGAAGTTGGTGCCGGCGGCGTCGTTCGACGTCTTGATGGACGGCGGGGCGGGTTTCGCTGGTTTCGCGGCGGGACCGATGGGCCAGTCCCCCGCCGACCCCGACATGATCGCCGTACCGGACCCGTCGTCGTACCTCCGCGTCCCGTGGCAGCCCGAGCTCGCCGTGCTGCAGTGCGACATCCACGTGGACGGCCAGCCCTGGCCCTTCACGCCGCGAGTCATCCTGCAGAACCAACTGGCCAGGCTCGACCAGCGCGGACTCACGTACATGGTTGGGGTGGAGGCGGAGTACTTCCTGGTGGCCCGGCGGCCCGACGGCACCGTTCGGGTTGCGGATCCCCTCGATACCGCCAGTTCTCCGTGTTACGACGTCAAGGCTCTGACCCGGATGTACCCGCACCTGAGCCGCGTGTCCAAGTACTGCAACGAGCTGGGTTGGACCAACTACGCCAACGACCACGAGGATGCCAACGGGCAGTTCGAGCAGAACTTCAAGTACGCCGACGCCCTCACCTCAGCTGACCGGCTGATCTTCTTCCGGTACATGGTGCACACGCTGGCCCACGAGGCGGGTATGGCGGCGACGTTCATGCCGAAGGTGTTCAGCGACCGCACCGGAAACGGCCTGCACATGCATTCCAGCTTGTGGCGGGGCGAGGAACAGCTCTTTGCCGATGAGTCCGATCAACGGGGGCTCGGGATGTCCGCTATGGGCTACTCCTTCATCGCCGGACTGATCGAGCACGCCCGCGCCTCCATGGCGGTCACCTGCCCCACCGTCAACAGCTACAAGCGAATGGGCGTGGGCGCTCCCGCTTCCGGCGCCACCTGGGCGCCGGCGTACGGCACCTATGGCGGCAACAACCGCACCCAGATGCTGCGGATCCCCGAAGGGGGGCGGGTGGAGCACCGCGGGTGTGACGGCTCGGCCAATCCCTACCTCGCGTTGACCGTGATGCTCGCGGCCGGCCTCGACGGCGTCGACCGCGACCTCGATCCGGGAGAGCCGAACACCGACAACCTCTACACGCTGTCCAAGGAGCAGGTGGCCGAGCGGCAGATCATCACGATGCCGCCGACCCTGCTGCATGCCACCGAGGGACTCATCGAGGACGCGGTACTCCGCAAGGCATTGGGGACATCCGACCGTGGCGACTACATCGACTACTACGCCGACATCAAACAGCGTGAGTTCATGGACTACCACTCCGTGGTGAGTCCGTGGGAGGTCGACCGGTACCTGACTCTCTTCTGAGCCGAGCCTTGTGCCGCCGCCCTCGGGGTACGTACCAGCCAGGCCCCGCCGATCTCCGCCAACGCGGCCAGCACGAAAAGCGTCACCGAACGAAGAAGAGTCACACGTCGACACTAGGTCCGAGATGTTCGCCAGTTCCGGTCGCTTGCGCCCGAAGAATCGCGACGCCGGCTGACGGCGCCGCTTACCCTGCGGCGATGAGCGCATCCGATGCCACCGAACCTGAAGTCGCCCAACAGGACGAGGAGCGCACCTTCGACCGGCTGGTCGACGAGGGCGAGCAGCGCCTCGGCCGGTCCTGGTCAGGACTGATCGCGACCGGCCTGCTCGGCGGCCTGGACATCGGTGTCGGCGTACTGGCGCTGCTGCTCGTCGAGCACGAGACCGGCAGCATCTTGCTCGGCGGGCTCGCCTTCTCGATCGGATTCATCGCGCTGACCTTGGCCCGCAGCGAGCTGTTCACCGAGGACTTCCTGGTACCGGTCGCGGCGGTCGTCTCCAAGGCCGGGCGTCCGATGCAGCTGCTGCGCCTGTGGGGCATCACGATCGTGACGAACCTGGCCGGTGGTTGGGTCATCACCTGGATCATCGTGGCCGGCTTCCCTGACCTGCGCCCCAAGGCGTTGGAGTCCGCGCAGTTCTACATCGACCTCGGGATCGGCTGGCGGGCCTTCGCGCTCGCGCTGGTCGGCGGCTTCCTGATCACGCTCATGACGCACATGCAGCACTCCACCGATCACGACGGCGTCAAGCTCGTCCCGGCGACGGTCATGGGCTTCCTGCTCGGCGCCGGCCAGGTCAACCACGCGATCGTCGCCTCCCTGCTCTGCTTCACCGCCCTGCACGCGGGCGCACCGTTCGGGTACGCCGACTGGCTGGGCCTGCTGGCCTTCGCCGCGCTCGGCAACATGGTCGGCGGGCTAGGCCTCGTCACGGTGCTGCGGCTGCTCCAAGTGCCGAACAAGGTGGCGGCCGAGCGCCGCGAGGGCACCGGGCAGACCGCCGAGCGCCGCGATGGCTGAGCACACGAACGACGGCCGCTACATCGTCGTCAACGGCAGGCGTTGGCGCGCAACGGATCCGCTGATCCCGGACGAGCGGGCCGCCGTACTCCGCTCCGCGTTGATGGCGTGGCGGCGCGAGGTCAAACGAGCCCGCGGTACGGCGGACGAGCGGCGGGTCCGCGACGGCGTACAGGCGGCGAAGGTGGCTCTGGGTGAGCGTGGCACGCCGTGGTGGGAGCAGACCGAGGACGAGCGTCGGGGACGCTGGGAGGCAGACGTTCCGATCCCGTGAGCAGGGTTGTCGCAACCCGCCCGTCTTTCGTCCAGCTACCCGAGGGTGCCTTCGGCGAGACCGAGTTCGTGCTCGGCATGGCCGGCCGACCAGGCCACCACCGCATCGCGACCAACTGCGATGTGGTGCGCCACCGTTTGCAGAGCCAGTCCGTCGAGAAGCGACAGGATGCGCCAGCCTGCGGCCTCCGGATCGGGACAGGTGAAGTCGCCCGCGGCAAGCCCGGCGCGAATGACCTCGACCAGCAGCTGCTGCCACTCGACGTTCAGCCGTTGTGACGTCGCCTGCAGGGTCGGTCGCCGGGCCGCCTCGGACCATGCGTCGAGCCACAACTGGAAGGCCCAGTCCTGCTCGGCCCGGACGTACGTCGCGAAGAAGATCCGCAACTTCTCGACCGGCGCGGATACCGAGCCGAGGGCCTCACGCGTGGCGCTCAGCCCCGATGTGGCGGCCTGCTCGAAGGCAACGGCGACCAGGTCGTCCATCGAGTCGAAATAGTGGTGCACCAGGCCGGGGGATGAGCCCATCTCCTGGGCGACGTCACGAACCGTGGTCGCGGCGATCCCCTTGCGCAGCATCACTGCCAGCGTCGCCTCGATGATGCGACTGCGCCGCTCGGCCGGGCTCAACCGCACCGTCATTGCGGCCAGTCAACAACGGTCACCGCGCCACCGTAGTTATTGATCGAATGTCCAACAAGAGCTAGCGTCGGTCGAGCGCACGACCCACGCCGAAGGAGCAAGCAGCGCATGGTGAGCACGACGCCCTTCCACCCGCGGCTCAGCCAGCTCAACACGACCGGTCTCTACACGCACTGGCAAGGTCAACTGTCCGCCCTGCGGTACAGCCACGCGCCGAAGCATGAGTACTTCGCCGTCCGCAACAGCGTCGGAATCTTCGACACCTCTCCGCTGCATAAATACCGGATCCATGGGCGTGACGCCGAGCGGTTCCTCGGCGGCGTACTCGTCCGCGACATCCGGACCTGCCGCCCCGGCCGCGCGCAGTACACGTTGTGGTGCGACGACCGCGGCTTCGTCTGCGACGACGGCGTCGTATTCCGCCACTCCGAGACCGATTTCCTCCTGACCGCGGCGCGGCCGAACCTCGGCTACCTGCAGCGCCTAGTCGGCCGGCTCGACGTCGAGATGGAAGACGTCACCGAGGACTACGCGGTCCTCGCCGTACAGGGACCGAATTCCCGCGACGTACTTGGGCAACTCGCCCCCGAGGTCCACGCCCTGCGCTACTTCGCGCACACCCCCGCCAAGATCGGTCCGGCGCCTGTCACCCTGTCGCGTACCGGCTTCACCGGTGACCTCGGCTACGAGATCACCGTCGAGTCCGAGCACGCGATCGATGTCCTCGACGCCGTGCTCGAGGCGGGCGAGGGCCACGGCATGCGGCCCTTCGGCGAGGAGGCGCTCATGATGCTGCGCATCGAGGCCGGCCTCCCGCTGGTCGATGTCGACTTCCACGACAGCCGACTCGTCTTCACCGACGACCAGCGGATCACCCCGAAGGAACTCGGCATGGGCTGGATGCTGCGTGGCATCGAGGACGATTCCCGTCCGTTCATCGGCCGCACCGCTATCCGCAGCGAGTTGGCCGAGGGCAAACCCCGGTGGGCATCGGTCGGCCTCGTCGTCGACTGGCATGACTGGGATCGGCTACACCGCGACGTCGGCCTGATCCCACCGAAGGACGAGCAGCCCTTGAGCTACGAGTCGATGCTGTACGACGGCGAGGGTGCCCAGATCGGTTACGCGACCTCCTTCATGTACTCCCCGGTCCTGCAGCGACACATCGGTATGGCCCGGATTCGTCCGGACCGCGCCGCACCGGACACCGAGGTCAAGCTCGAGGTCTGGATCCATCACCAGCCGGCACGGGTGGCGGCCCGGACCGCGCGGATGCCCCTGTTCGACCCCGAGCGGAAGACGGCGAACGTATGAGCAGTGCCAACCAGTACGACGCGATCGTCGTAGGCGGCGGCCACAACGGCCTCGTCAACGGCGCCTACCTCGCCAAAGCCGGCCTGCGCACCCTGATCCTCGAACGCCGTCACCTGGTTGGCGGGGCGGCGATCACCGAGGAGGTGACGCCGGGCTTCCAGTTCACGACGTTCTCCTACGCGCTGAGCCTGTTGCGGCCTGAGATCATCCACGAACTCGACCTCGTCAAGCACGGTTTCTTCCCGCTGATGATGCCGTCGTCGTTCCACCCCACCGAAGACGGCGACTACCTGCTGCTCGGCGAGGACCACGGTCTCAACCTTCGTGAGATCAAACGGCACTCGCCGCGGGACGCGGACTCCTACGACCGCTACCACCACGACCTCGACCGGGTCGTCCAGGCGGTCAGGCCGCTGTTCGACAGCCCGCCACCCAACATCTTCGGCAAGGACCCGGAGGACCACGCCGACGTGGCCTGGCTGCTCAACCACCTCGGCAGCATCGAGCAGAAGGTCATGCACGACACCGTGCGGCTGCTCACGGGCAGCGCATCGGACTGGCTCGACGACTACTTCGAGAACGAAACGGTCAAGGGCTTCCACGCGTCGTCCAGCATCATCGGCTCGAAGGTGGGTCCGATGTCGCAGGGCTCAGGCCTGGTCCTGCTGTTCCACAAAATGGGCGAGCACGACGGCCATCTCGGATCCTGGGCGTTCCACAAGCAGGGCAACGGCGGGTTCACCCAGGTACTCGCACGTGCCGCCGAGGCATTCGGGGCGGAGATCCGGCTGGAGTGCGCGGTCACCTCAGTTGTCACCCGCGAGGGCAAGGTCACCGGCGTCGCCCTGGCCGACGGCACCGAGTTCACTGCGCCGGTCGTCGTGTCGGCGCTCGATCCCCGGCGTACCTTCCTCGAACTCGTCGAGCCGCGTGAACTGCCGGCCGACCTCGTGGAGAACGTCGAGCGGTTCCGGTTCCAGGGGGTCTCGGCGAAGGTCAACTTCGCCCTCGACGGCCTGCCGGTCTTCCCGGCGCTCAAGGACCGGATCGACCAGTACGGCGGCTTCATCAACATCGGCCCGACGGTGGAGTACATCGAGCGCGCCTTCGACGCGGCCAAGTACGGCTGGTACAGCGAGCGGCCCTTCATCGACGCGGCGATCCAGTCCGTCGTCGATCCCGACATGGCACCGCCCGGCAAGCACGTCATGTCCTGCTTCGTGCAGTACGCGCCGTACCGGCTCAAGGGCAGCAACTGGGACAGCGAGCGAGAGGCGTTCGGCGACAGAGCGCAGGCGGTGCTCGAATCGCACTTCCCCGGTTTCGGTGATCTGGTGCTTCATCGCGAGGTTGTCACGCCGTTGGACATCGAGAACTCCACGGGACTCAGCGAGGGCAACATCTTCGCCGGCGAGTTGCTCGCGCCGCAGATGTACTTCTTCCGGCCGGCACCCGGCTGGAGTCAGTACCAAACGCCGATCGACGGGTACTACCAGTGCGGATCCGGAACCCACCCGGGCGGCTGCGTGATGGGTTCACCGGGCAAGCTCGCCAGCCAACGCATCCTCAAGGACCTCGCCCGCGGCTGAGCCCGCCAACCGGACTACGGAACCAGCCGGCGGTGGATCTCCTGGGTCAGCACATGGATCGCTCTGGTGAGGTCGGTGTTGGTCTTGAGTTCCAGCTCCTGCTCGGTGAAGTCGTGATCGGCCTTGGCCTGCTGGTAGGCCGACTGCCGGTTCTGCCCGATCATGACGAACGACGACAGGAAGATCGCCTCGAGGGACACCACCAGGGTCAGCGTCGGCCAGGGATTGGCTTCGACCAGCAGCATCCAGAACGCGAAACCCACGGCGTGGAGGTAGACGAAAGGCATCGAACCGGCGAAGGCGGTGATGGCGTCGGCGATCCGCAGCTGGGTGTCCGCTGCTCGCCGTTGCTTGTGCGCGACGAGCGCGGGGTGGTGCAACTGAGCCTGCTCTGGCTGGGCCATGCGGGCCCTCCGTTCGTGGGTTGGACGGCAAACCGGCGGTCCGCGGCCGCAGCGAGCGTGACGAGCGCGCCGTCTGAAGTGTGTCGTGGGAGACGGCCGAAACGGCGTCCGGCTCGCCACGCCGCCGGCCGCATAGGTGGGCGGTGAGCGGCGGCTCTGTGGCCGTCTCAGCCGGGT
>JBPCPI010000194.1:0-23407 GCA_050999295.1 Geodermatophilaceae bacterium
TTGACCCCGAGCAAGCCCAGCTTGCCGGCCTCTGCCCAGAGCTCGTTGGTGTTGCCCCCGGTCCGGGCCTGCTCGAGGAAGTAGCGCTGGCCGTACTTCGAGCCGAGGTCTGCCACAGCCGCGCGCAGGTCCCGGCGCTCCGGTCCCTCGTCGAAGTTCAGCTCTTCTGACACGGGATGACCGTACGACGTTGGGCACGGCGGCGACGAATCGGGCGGTTCGCTACACAACCGGCACTTTCAGCGCGACGAATGGGGCGGTTCGCTACACAACCGGCACTTTCAGCGCGCCGCATCGGGCGGTTCGCTACACAACCGGCACTTTCAGCGCGCCGAATGGGGCGGTTCGCTACACAACCGGCCCCTCGGTGATTCGAATCGCAATCTCGGGGCACCATCCCGGGGCACTATTAGGCTCCACCTCATCACCGACGAAAAGGATCTCTGTGATCGTGCGCTTGGTTCTGGGCCTGGGTGCCACGCTGGTAGTGGCCGCCTTCGCCGCCCGCCGGACCCTGTTCCTGATCCGGTTGATCCGCGCCGGCCAGCCCACCGCCGGGCGCTGGGACCGGGTCGGCGAACGCGTCTGGGCCCAGGTGAGCGAGGTCTTCGGCCAGCGCAAGCTGCTGAAATGGTCCGTCCCCGGGCTGGCGCACTTCTTCACGATGTGGGCCTTCTTCGTCCTGCTGTCGGTCTATCTGGAGGCGTACGGGTCGCTGTTCGACGAGGACTTCCACATCCCGTTGATCGGGAAGTGGGCGGTCCTCGGCTTCCTGCAGGACTTCATCGCGGTCGCGGCGCTGATCGGCATCATCACCTTCGCCATCATTCGGGTGCGCAACGACCCGGAGCGCAAGGAACGTGCGTCGCGCTTCTATGGCTCGCACACCGGCGGTGCCTGGCTGATCCTATTCATGATCGCGATGGTCATCGTGACGATGTTCGCCTTCCGCGGGTCCGCGGTGAACACCGGCACCTTCCCGTACGAGTCGGGTGCCTTCGTCTCTGAGTTCGTCGGCTTCCTGCTCAGCGGCGTGAGCGTGGGCGTCAACGAGGTCCTGGAGACGATCTTCCTGCTGGCCCACATCGGCGTGATGCTCGCCTTCACGATAATCGTGCTGTATTCCAAACACCTGCACATCGGAACGGCCCCGCTGAACGTGGCCACCAAGCGGCTGCCCGATGGTCTGGGCCCGCTACTGCCGATGGAGTCCCAGGGCAAGGTGCTCGACTTCGAGGAAGCCGACCCGGAGAAGGACACCTTCGGCCGGTCCAAGAGCGAGGACTGCACCTGGAAGGGTTTCCTGGACTTCTCGACCTGTACCGAATGCGGGCGCTGCCAGGACCAGTGCCCGGCCTGGAACACCGGAAAGCCGTTGTCCCCCAAGCTCATAATCATGGATCTGCGCGACCATATGTTCGCCAAAGCCCCGTACATTCTGGGCGACAAGGACATTCCGGACGAAGTGCCGGACCTGGTCACGGGCACGAACGGGCACGGCGTACCGGAGGCCGGTTTTCCACGAGTCGAGGGGTCCGGTGCGGCCCAAGCTCATCGACCGCTGGTCGGCACCCTCGAGGAGGGCGGCGTTATCGACCCGGATGTGCTGTGGTCCTGCACGATGTGCGGCGCCTGCGTGGAGCAGTGCCCCGTTGACATCGAGCACATCGACCACATCGTGGACATGCGCCGCTACCAGGTACTGATCGAGTCCTCCTTTCCCTCCGAGGCCGGCGTCATGCTGCGCAACCTGGAGGGCAAGGGCAATCCCTGGGGCGTCGGCGCCAACACCCGCGAAGAGTGGATGAAGGGTTTGGACTTCGAGGTGCCCGTCGTCCAAGGCACGATCGACGAGGACATCGAGTACCTGTTCTGGGTGGGCTGCGCCGGGGCCATCGACGACCGGGCCAAGAAGGTCACCCGCGCCGTCGCCGAACTCCTGCACATCGCCGGGGTGAAGTACGCCGTACTCGGCAACAACGAGACTTGCTCCGGTGACCCTGCCCGGCGACTGGGCAACGAGTTCGTCTTCCAGATGCTCGGGCAGCAGAACGTCGAGGTGTTGAACGCGACCTTCGCCGACCGGCCGGACCAGGCCAAGCGCAAGATCGTCGCGACCTGCCCGCACTGCTTCAACTCCCTGGGCCGGGAGTACCCGCAGCTCGGCGGCGACTACGACGTCGTGCACCACACCCAGTTGCTCGGCCACCTCGTCGAGGAGGGTCGGCTCACCCCGGTGACCCCGGTCGACGGGCTGGTGACCTATCACGACCCGTGCTTCCTGGGCCGGCACAACAAGGTCTACACCCCGCCCAGGGACATCCTGGCCGCCGTGGAAGGTGTGCGCACTCAGGAGATGCACCGCTGCAAGGAACGCGGATTCTGTTGCGGCGCAGGCGGAGCGCGGATGTGGATGGAGGAGAAGATCGGCAAGCGGATCAACGTCGAGCGCGTCGAGGAGGCTTTGGCGCTCAACCCCGACATCGTCACGACGGCCTGCCCGTTCTGCATCACGATGCTCTCCGACGCCGTGACCGCGAAGCAGTCCGATGGGCAAGCCGAGAACGTCGAAGTGCTCGACGTCGCGCAGATCCTCCGCCGCTCGCTGGTGACGACCGGCCCCCCGGCTTCCGATGACGGTTTGCCAGCAAACCGCCCGGCTGAGGGATCCGGCGCCACTGACGACGGCAACCCCGACCCGAGCGCGCCGACCACGGGCTGACGGGATGCTGCGATGAGCTTCTTGGGTACCGGTCGGGCCCGAAACGACGCGGAGCTCGAAGCCGGCAACCGCCGCTCTCGAGTGCACTTCGCCAAGGACATCAACGACGTGCGCACGGTCGCTTCCGGCGGAGACCGGCCGTCGCAGCGCCGCCGCCGTATGCCGTGGATGCTGCTGCTCATTGCCTCCGCTGTCCTGCTGTTCCTCGGGTTCGCCGGCAATCTCGCTGGCCGAGAGGACGTGCCACTGGAAGCCGACTGCGACACCCCGGCAATCGGGGTGGAGTCTTTGAGCACTGCCTCCGGTACGCCGCTGCGCTATCGCCTGACCGGCCCGGACGAGGTGGACTACATCGTGACCCTCGACGGCGAACCCGTCCGCGGTGACGGCGGCAGCGCCGTGGAGTACCAGCAGACCCTCGCCGGACCCGTGCTGCGCCTGCAACAGTGCCTGAGCCCGACCCTGGTCATCGCCAGCCCAGCGCCGCCGGGTCCGCACGAGCTCGCGATGCTGCGCCTGGAGCCCAACGGTGAGACTACCGAGCTCACCCGGATCACCGTGACCGTCACGGACTGAGTGGGCGGTGCAGGAAGTACAAGTCTCGGTTCCTGCCGAGCACACCGAAGAGGTCCTCGACGTCCTACGCGAGTGCCCAGGACTGGCCACCCTTGCCGTGCTCCACGGGGCTTCTGAGCTCCCGGCTGGTGACATCATCCTGGCCGAGTTGGCCCGCGAGTCCGTCGACGGCGTCGTGCGTGCGCTGCGCGAACTGGGTGTGGATTCCTCGGGCGCGATCTCGATCAGAGACGTGGCGACCTCGGTGTCGGCGGCCGCGGAAAAGGCCGAACGCGATGCACCGGGCGAGGGCGCCGACGCGGTCATCTGGGAGCAGGTCGTACGGACGGCCGATGACCAGTCCCGGCTGAGCTGGACGTTTCTCGCCTTCCTGACCATTGCAACGCTGATCGCCTCGATCGCAATCGTGCTCGACTCCGCGATTCTGGTGATCGGTGCGATGGTGCTGGGACCCGAGTTCGGCCCGATCGCGGCACTGTGCGTGGCGGCCGTACATGGCAGGGGCTATGTCGCCAGGCGAGCGGCCCTGTCCTTCGTGGCCGGCTTCGTCCTGGCGATCTCGGTGACCACAGCGCTCGCGCTGGTTGCGCGTTGGGTGGGCTGGATCAACACCTCCACGCTCGACGGCGATCGGCCCGCGACCGGATTCATCACCGAACCGGACAAGTGGTCGTTTATCGTGGCCTTCATCGCCGGCGTCGCGGGTGTCCTGGCCCTCACCTCGTCGAAGTCGGGCGGCCTGGTCGGCGTGTTCATCTCGGTGACGACTGTCCCGGCCGCGGGAAATCTCGCTCTGGCGATCGCGTTGGGCAATGACGGTGAGATCGGACGCTCGTTGACCCAGTTGGGCATCAACGTGATCGCGCTGTTGTTGGCCGGGACGTTGACGTTGGTCGTGCAGAAGCTGATCTGGCGCCACGTGCCAGCCGTACGACCCAGAACGACCCGCGGGCTCAGCCGCAGTTGATCATCGGAATTGCCGGGGGTTTTCGCCGGGATTGGGTCAACAACCCCCCATAGTTCCGATGATCAACTTTGCGGAGCGCGCGTCAGTTCATGTCGTTGGGGTGCGGGCCGATCCGGGTTCCGGTCTCGAGTCCGTTGATCGTCGCCATGTCCGCGTCGGTGAGCTCGAAGTCGAAGATCCGGAAGTTGGCCACAATGCGCTCCCGGGTCACCGACTTGGGGATCACGATGTTGCCCAGTTGCAGATGCCAGCGCAGGATCACCTGAGCCGGACCCTTGAAGTACTGGTCGCCGATCTCGGCGATGGCCGGATTCTCCAGCAGCGCACCCCTGGCCAGTGGGCTCCACGCCTCGGTGGCGATGCCATGCTCGGCGTGCATGGCTCGGAGCTGGGCCTGCTGGAAGTTGGGGTGCAACTCGATCTGGTTGACCGCGGGAACCGTCTGCGTCTCGGCGAGGACGCGGGTCACGTGGGCGGGCTGGAAGTTCGAGACGCCGATAGACGTGGCCAGGCCGTCAGCCTTGACCGACTCCAGGGCAGTCCAGGTCTCGATATAGTCGTTGTGGACCGGCATCGGCCAGTGGATCAGGAACAGGTCGAGGTAGGACAGCTTGAGCCGCTGCAGGCTCCCCTCGACTGCATAGCGCGCGGTGTCGTACCCATGCCGGTCGTTGTTCAGCTTCGTCGTCACGTAGATCTCGTCCCGCGGGATGCCCGAGCGCCGGATGGCCAGGCCGACGCCGGCCTCGTTGCCGTACATCTGCGCGGTGTCGATGTGCCGGTAACCGGCCTTCAGGGCGGCGAGTACGACCTGCTCGGTGTCCTCGGGCGGGACCATGAAGACGCCGAAGCCCAGCTGCGGGATGACGGCGCCGTCGTTGAGCGCGACCGCCGGTTGCGAGTGCGTGGCCATAGTCAACCTGACAGATGTGCAATCGTGGTGGGGTGGCCGACGAACCGACGCTGAGCCCGCTCGATGGCCGTTACCGGCCGATGGTATCGGCCATTGCCGAACATCTGTCCGAACAAGCCCTCAACCGCGGCCGGCTCGAGGTCGAGGTCGCCTGGCTCAGCTACCTGGCCGACAGCCGCGCCATTCCGGAGCTGCGCGCGCTGACGGACGACGAGCAAACGCTGCTGCGTGGCCTGGTGGCCGACTTCGGGACCGATCAAGCCGCCCACCTCGCGGTCCTCGAGCGCCGCACGGGCCATGACGTCAAAGCAGTCGAGTACTACCTCAAGGAGGCTCTGGCCGAGACCTCGCTGGCCGATCTCGTCGAGTTCGTCCATTTCGGGTGTACGTCCGAAGACATCAACAACCTGGCGTACGGCCGGATGCTCCAGCGGGCTATCGCCGACGTCTGGCTGCCCGCCGCGCTGGGCCTGGTGGCTGAACTGCATGATCTGGCCGTAGCGCAACGGGATCAGCCGATGCTGTCCCGCACGCACGGGCAGCCGGCGACACCGACGACGGTCGGCAAAGAGATTGCCGTGTTCGTCCATCGGTTCGACCGGCAGCTCAACCGGATCGAGACGCAGGAGTATCTCGGAAAGTTCAACGGCGCCACCGGTACGTACGGTGCCCACCACATCGCGGCACCCGACGTCGATTGGATCGGCATCAGCCGGGGCTTCGTGCACAGCCTGGGGCTGACCTGGAATCCGCTGACGACCCAGATCGAGTCCCACGACTACATGTGTGAGCTGTTCGCTGACCTGGCCCGATTCAACGCAATCCTGCACAACCTCAACACCGACATGTGGGGCTACATCAGCCTCAGGCTGTTCAGGCAGAAGGCAACGGCTGACGCAGTCGGTTCCTCGACGATGCCGCACAAGATCAACCCGATCCGCTTCGAGAACTCCGAAGCCAACCTCGAGGTCAGCAATTCACTGCTCCAGGTTCTGCAGACGTCGCTGATCACCTCGCGGATGCAGCGTGATCTCAGCGATTCCTCGATGCAGCGCAACATCGGGCCGGCCCTCGGGTACGCCTTGATCGGGATCGTGAACACCAGAGCCGGACTGCGCAGCATCGATGTCGATGCCGATGCGCTGTCGGCCGAACTCGACGAGAACTGGGAGGTGCTTGGCGAGGCCGTGCAGTCGGTGATGCGTCGCAACCGGCTCGACCAACCGTACGAACGGCTCAAAGAGTTGACCCGTGGGCGGCAGATCACGCAGGAGGACTTGCGCGAGTTCGTCCGGGCGGCAGGCCTGTCGACCGAGGACGAGAATCGGCTCCTGGAGCTGACTCCAGCGACCTACACCGGCCTGGCCAGCCGCCTTGTGGACTTCATCGATCGGAGCCAGCCCCTTGACGACCTTGAGCTGGGAGACTCGGGCGGCGCACGTCGAGATCGGTAGCTGTGAAGTCGTCACCGACGCACAGGACAGGTAAGCCGGTGCGTTCCGCGAGCGCGTAGGTAAAGCAGTCCCCGTAGTTCAAACCTGCCCGATGGCGGCCCTTGCCATACCGGCGCCACCCGCCCAGGGCCCGCTCGGACGTCTCGACGTCGACGTCGACGATCTCGATCTGGGCCTCACGCAGGAACCTGTTCACCGCGTCAGCCCCGGAAGGTCCCAGACGTGCCTCGATCACGAGGCCGAACTCGACCCGGATGGCCGTGGACATGAGCCGGGGGTCCGCGCCATCCAGAGCGGCAATCAAATCAGCCGAGCCGGGCTCATCGAGGACAATCGCGACCGCCGCCGAGGTGTCGACGATCAATCCGCCTCGTACGGCTGCGGTCACTTCGGCAGACCGTCGCGGTTGTAGCCGATGATCTCCTCTGGCTTCCGTTCGTCGAGTACGGGCAGCGCCGCCAGATCGGATTGGATCCTGCGCAACCGGATCCCCAGGGGCGGCCCCCTGCGCTCGATCTGACGCGCGAGCCGTTCGCGTAGGGCGACAAGCAGCGCCTCGGTGATCGACTCACCGGTCTCGGCCGCTAGTTGACGGGCGAGGCGGTCCGCCTCCTCGCTCTTGATACTCAGGGCCATGGTAGAAGTATAGACCCTTCGGGTGCTTTCTACCGCTTGGCGGCGAGCGGATCAGTCGGTCATTCTGGCCAGAGTCCGCATCTTGTTGACCGCGTCGAGGGCGGCCACCTTGTAGGACTCGGCCAGGGTCGGGTAGTTGAAGACCGCGTCCACGAGATAGTCGACCGTGCCACCGCATCCGATCACTGTCTGTCCGATGTGGACGAGCTCGGTTGCATTTGAGCCGAAGACGTGTACGCCGAGCAGGCTGCGGTTCTCCGCGTGTACGAGCAGTTTCAGCATCCCGTAGGAGTCGCCGAGGATCGCCCCGCGGGCCAGCTCTCGGTAGCGGGACACCCCTACCTCGAACGGGATCGACGATTCGGTCAGCTCGTCCTCGGTGCTGCCGACGTAGGAGATCTCCGGGATCGTGTAGATCCCGATGGGTTGTAGCTGACTCAGCGTCCCGACGACCGCCTCCGCGCAGGCGTGATATGCCGCGCGGCGGCCCTGTTCCATCGAGGTCGCGGCCAGAGCCGGAAAGCCGATCACGTCGCCGACGGCGTAGATGTGCGGTACGGACGTGAGGTAGTTCTCGTCCACCACGATCCGGCCGCGGTCGTCGGCCTCCAGCCCGGCGTTGCCCAACTCCAGGCCGTCGGTGACTCCTTGCCGCCCAGCCGAGTACATCACGGTGTCGGCGGGGATCTTCTTGCCGCTCTCCAGCTCGGTCAGGGTGCCCGAACCGTGCCGGCTGACGCTGGCCACCGTTTCCCGGAAGCGGAAGGTGACGGCGAGATCCCGCAATTGGTACTTCAGCGCCTCGACGATCTCGAGGTCGCAGAACTCCAGCATCCGGTCCCGCCGCTCGACAACGGTGACCTTGGTGCCCAGTGCGGCGAACATGGAGGCGTACTCGATCCCGATGACGCCCGCGCCGACCACGACCATCGACGGCGGGATGTGGTCGAGCTCCAGGATCTGGTCGGAATCGACGATCTTCGCGCCGTCGAATTCCACCGTGTCCGGCCGAGCGGGCCGGGTTCCGACTGCGATCACGAAGCGCTCGGAGGTGACTTTGCGGTCGGAGCCGTCCTCTGCTGTGACGGCCACCGTGTGGTCATCGAGGAAGCGGGCGGTTCCCGGGATCAGCGCGACGTGGTTGCGGCCGAGCTGACTGCGGATGACGTCGATCTCGCGGCCGATGACGTGCTGGGTACGGGCGGTGAGGTCAGCGACGTTGATGTCTTCCTTGAGCCGGTAGGAATGCCCGTAGAGCTCCCGCTGGTTGAGACCGGTCAGATAGAGGATCGCCTCGCGCATGGTCTTGGACGGGATGGTCCCGGTGTTGATGCAGACACCGCCCACCATGTGCTTCTTCTCGACGATGGCCGTTCGCCGTTCCAGCTTGGCTCCGGCGATCGCCGCCTTCTGGCCGCCTGGGCCAGACCCGATGACGAGCAGGTCGTAGTCGTACATCGTGCGCCTCCCAGGGTTCTCCGCGGGGTACGGGTGTAAGTCTGTCGTCATCCGCGCTCCACCGGGAACTAACTGGTCAATTGCCGCAGGTGTGACCTGCGGCAACTGACCAGTTAGTGCGAGGAATGCGGCAGCCCTGCCCAGCCGCGAGCGCCATGCACGCGGCTCTCTAACCTGATGACTCAGCAATGGGCACATTCGGCGGGAGTACGCGTACGTGACTGAGATCGAAGCCTGGCCGGGCCGGCCCTATCCGTTGGGGGCCACCTACGACGGGACGGGGACCAACTTCTCGCTGTTCTCCGAGGTCGCCGAGCGGGTCGAACTGTGCCTGTTCGACCCGGGCGGTGCCGAGTTGCGCGTCGAGCTCACCGAGGTGGATGCGTTCTGTTGGCACGTCTACCTTCCACGGATCGGCATGGGGCAGCGGTACGGGTTCCGGGTACACGGCCCCTGGGCTCCGAGCCAAGGCCATCGTTGCAACCCCAGCAAGCTGCTGATCGATCCGTACGCCAAGGCTTTCGAGGGCACCGTCGACTGGTCGAACGCCTGTTTTCCGTACGACTTCAACGACCCCAAGGCGAGCAATGACGAGGACAGCGCGCCGCACGTCCCCAAGGCGGTAGTGGTCAGCCCGTTCTTCGACTGGGGGGCTGACCGCGCGCCGGATGTGTCGCTACACGACTCGGTGATCTACGAGGTGCACGTCAAGGGGTTCACCCAGACCCGGCCGGACATCCCGGAGCTGGAGCGGGGCACCTACGCCGGCCTCGCGCACCCGGTGGCCATCGACTACCTCAAGTCGTTGGGCGTGACGGCCGTCGAGCTGCTCCCGGTCCACCAGTTCGTCCACGACTCGCATCTGGTCGACCGCGGGCTGCGCAACTACTGGGGCTACAACACCATCGGGTTCTTCGCACCGCACAACGAGTACAGCTCGGCCGGCGACGACGGCTCTCAGGTGGCGGAGTTCAAGTCGATGGTGCGTGCGCTACACGAAGCGGGCATCGAGGTGATCCTCGACGTGGTCTACAACCACACGGCCGAGGGCAACCACATGGGCCCGATGCTGTCCTTCCGCGGCATCGACAACCGCGCGTACTACCGACTGGTTCCGGACGACAAGGCGTTCTACTACGACACCACCGGTACGGGGAACAGCCTCAACATGGCCCACCCGCACTCCCTTCAGTTGATCATGGACTCACTGCGGTACTGGGTGACCGAGATGCATGTGGACGGCTTCCGCTTCGATCTGGCCGCCACCCTTGCCCGCCAGTTCCACGAGGTCGACAAGCTCTCGGCGTTCTTCGACCTCGTACAGCAGGATCCGGTGATCAGCCAGGTCAAGCTGATTGCCGAGCCATGGGACGTCGGGGAGGGTGGGTACCAGGTCGGCAACTTCCCACCCCAGTGGTCGGAGTGGAACGGCAAGTACCGCGACACGGTCCGCGACGTGTGGCGCGGCGCCCCGGCCGTGGTCGGCGAGCTCGCCTCTCGACTGACCGGGAGTTCCGATCTGTACCAAGCGGATTCGCGTCGCCCCTCGGCCAGCGTCAACTTCGTCACCGCCCATGACGGCTTCACCTTGGCCGACCTCGTGTCCTACAACGAGAAACACAACGAGGCCAACGGCGAGCGCGGCAAGGACGGCGAGAACCACAATCGATCGTGGAACTGCGGGGTCGAAGGACCGACCGACGATCCCGACGTGCTCGCCCTGCGCGGCCGGCAACAACGCAACCTGCTGACCACGCTGTTGCTGTCCCAAGGTGTTCCGATGCTGCTGGGCGGGGACGAGATCGGCCGGAGCCAGGGCGGCAACAACAACGCCTATTGCCAGGACAACGAGATCTCCTGGTACGACTGGGAGAACACCGACACGGCACTGCTTGCCTTCACCACGAAGCTGATCGCGCTGCGCCGAGAGCACCCGGTGTTCTGTCGGCGCCGCTGGTTCCAGGGTCGCCCGTTGCGGGGCACCGCAGACATCCTGTGGCTGCGCCCGGATGGCGTGGAGATGACCGAGGACGACTGGAGGGCCCATGAGGTCTCGGTGGGCCTGTTCCTGAACGGCGAGGCGATCACCAGCCCCGGTACGCGTGGTGAGCGAGTCACCGACCGGTCGTTCCTGCTGCTGATCAACGCCTCCGCCGAGCCGCGGAAGTGGACCATCAGCGGGTCCTGGGGTCAGGAGTGGGAGTGCGTGCTGGACACGGCGTGGCCTCCCGAGCCCCGGACGGAAGACACCCACGTACGGGGCGATCTGGTCGTGACCGACCGATCCGTCGTACTGCTGCGCCTCGTCGAACCCGTCGACGCCTGAGGCCGCCATGGCTCGAGCACCGCTGTCGACCTATCGCCTGCAACTGAATCCAGCGTTCACCTTTGACGACGCCGCCGAGATCGTCGACTATCTGGCCGACCTCGGGGTGTCACATGTCTATCTCTCGCCGATCCTGCAAGCTGCCCCGGACTCGACTCATGGGTACGACGTCGTCGACCCCGCACGACCCAGCGAGGAGCTCGGCGGTGTCGAGGGGTACGCCCGGCTGACCGCAGCCGTTTCCGCGGCCGGCCTCAAGCAGGTGCTCGACATCGTTCCCAACCACATGGCCATCACCGGGCCCGAGAACCGGTGGTGGTGGGACGTCCTGGAGAACGGCCCGTCGTCGCTGTGGGCCAACCATTTTGACGTCACTTGGGATCCACCCGAGGCCAAGCTGCGCAACACGTTGCTGATGCCGATCCTCGGGGATCACTACGGCCGGGTGCTCGATCGCGGCGAGATCACCGTCGAGCGCGACGGCCCGGTCTTCACGATCCGGTATTTCGACCACCGGCTGCCGGTCTCGCCGCGGACCCTGGAGACGATCCTCGGCCCGGCGGCCGCGGCCACCGGGGACGACGACCTTGCCTTTCTCGGTGGCGCGTACCGGCGCTTGCCCCCGGCCACACGGACCGATCCGGCCGGGATGGCCGAACGGCGGCGGGATGCCGGCGTGCTCCGCGAGCAGCTGCGCCGACTGTTGTCCGACCGTCCGGGTCTAGGCGGCGCGATCGACGAGAGCATGGCCGCGCTGAATGCCGACATCGACGCTCTGGATGACTTCTTGGAGATCCAGAACCACCGCATCGCCTTCTGGCGTACGGCTGGTCGCGATCTGGACTACCGCCGGTTCTTCGACATCGACACATTGGTCGGCCTGCGTGTCGAGGACCCGGAGGTCTTCGACGACACCCATCGGCAGATTCTCGCGTGGGTGCGCGAAGGTGCGGTCGACGGCCTGCGCGTGGACCATCCCGACGGTCTGCGCGATCCCGAGGGCTACACCCGCCGGCTGTCCGAGGCCACCGGCGGGATCTGGACGGTCGTGGAGAAGATCCTCGAACCCGGCGAGGAACTTCCTGCGTCTTGGCCGGTTGCGGGGACGACGGGGTACGACCGGCTCAACATCATCGGGGGCCTGTTCATCGACCCTGCCGGGGAGGAGCCACTGACTCAGTCGTACGGCGAACTCACCGGCGCCTCCACCGATTTCGCTGCGGTACAGCGGGAGGCCAAGCAGTGGACCGTACGCGAACTGCTCGCCGCCGACGTCAACCGACTCTCCGATCGGCTCGTGTCGGTCTGTGAGGGCCGGCGACACCAGCGGGACCGTACGCGACACGAACTGCATGACGCCCTGGAGGAGTTGCTGGCCGCCTTCTCGGTCTATCGAACCTATGTGCAGGCCGAGGACGGCCTGGTTCGCCCGTCCGACATCCACCACGTCGAGGCAGCGTGCGCGACCGTCGCCGAGCGACGACCCGACATCGATTCCGACCTGCTCCGCTTCTTCGCCGACCTGGTGCTGCTGCGCCTGACGGAGATGACCGCGGCTGAACGGGAATGGGTGATGCGTTTCCAGCAGCTGACCGGCCCGGCGATGGCCAAGGGTGTCGAGGACACGACGTTCTACCGGTACACCCCGTTACTGGCGCTGAACGAGGTCGGCGGGGACCCCGGCCGGTTCGGGGTGAGCGTGGCCGAGTTCCATGCCGCCAATGCAGCCGCCCAGCAAACCTGGCCAGTGACCATGACGACACTGAGCACCCACGACACGAAGCGGTCCGCGGACGTACGGGCCCGGCTGTGCCTGCTCTAGGAGATCCCACGGGAATGGGCCGCGGCCTGCGGGCACTGGATGAGCGACTCGGCGGTGTACTGGACCGGCGGGAAGCCTGATCGACACACCCAGCACTTGTTCCTGCAGACCCTGATCGGGGCTTGGCCGCTGTCGATCGCGCGCGCGACGCAGTACCTGGCCAAGGCCACCAAGGAAGCCAAGCTGCACACCACGTGGACCGAGCCCAACCAGGCCTTCGACGAGGCGCGGGACACCTATGTCGCGGGCGTCCTGGGAGACTCGGATCTGGTCGCCGATGTCGAGGGTTTCGTGGCGGCACTGGTGGGACCGGGTCGGATCAACGCGCTGTCCCAAGCACTGCTCGAGCTGACGGTGCCGGGCGTACCGGACACCTATCAGGGCAGCGAACTGTGGGACCTGAGCCTGGTCGACCCCGACAACCGGCGACCGGTGGACTTTGCCCTGCGTCGTGCCCTGCTCGCCGAGGTCGGCGCGGCCCCGCCGGAGCAATTGCTGGCCCGCGCGCACGAGGGTCTGCCCAAGTTGCGGGTCGTACGCGAGGCTCTGCACCTGCGCCGACGCCGACCAGAGGCCTTCGGGGCAGGTGCGGGAGGTGGCTATGCGCCCCTGCTGTTCTCCGGTACCAAGGCCGAGCACGCGGTCGGCTTCACCAGGGGAGGCTGCGTCGCGGTGGTCACATCCAGGCTGGTGCTCGGGCTGAAATCGGAGTGGGATGACACCGTGTTCGCCCTCCCCGCCGGGTCCTGGATCGACATGTTGACCGGGCGGGTCTGGACCGGCGGAGCCGTCGATGTCGGCGAACTGCTGGCCGCCTTCCCCGTCGCCCTGCTCGAGCGCGACCCGGACGCCTGACGTGCTCTACTCCGTATGGGCGCCGCGTGCGGAGGCCTCCGTCGAGGTGCTCATCTCGGCCGTCCGTTCTCCACTGGTCCGCGGCGCCCGGGGTTGGTGGTGGGCCGACATCCCCAAGCTGGTTGCCGGCACGGACTACGCACTGTCGATGGATGGCGGCCCGCCACGGCCCGATCCCCGTTCGGCCTCCCAGCCGGCCGGGGTCGAGGGGTTCTCCCGGATCGTCGATCACAATGCCTTCGGATGGACCGACACGGACTGGGCGGGCATCGAGTTGGCGCAGTCGGTCCTCTACGAACTGCACGTTGGGACGTTCACCCAAGCCGGGACCTTCCGCGGAGTCATCGACCGACTCGACTATCTCGTCTCGCTAGGGGTGCAGGCGATCGAGTTGATGCCCGTCGCGGAGTTCTCCGGTGCTTGGGGGTGGGGCTACGACTGCGTCGACCTGTGGGCGCCGCATTCGGCATACGGCGGGCCGGATGGGTTGAAGGCGCTCGTCGATGCCTGCCACGCAAGGGGTTTGGGCGTCGTGCTGGACGTCGTCTATAACCACCTCGGGCCGGCGGGCAACTTCCTGGCCGACTTCGGGCCGTACTTCTCCGACCGGCACCGCACGAACTGGGGCCAGGGCATCAACGTGGACGGCCCAGGTAGCGACGAAGTACGGGCGTTCATCGTCGACAACGCCCTGATGTGGCTGCGCGACTACCACGTCGACGGGCTGCGCCTGGACGCCGTACACGCGATCGCTGATGAGTCTGCGCTGCACATTCTTGAGCAGCTCAGCGCAGCCGTCGGTGCGCTGTCGGCTGTGCGCGGTGTGCCACTGTGGTTGATCGCGGAGTCCGATCTGAACGACCCGCGCTTCGTCCGCTCCCCCCGAGTAGGTGGGTACGGCCTGGCCGCCTCCTGGGCCGATGAATGGCATCATGCCCTGCACGCGGTCCTGACCGGGGAAACTTCCGGCTACTACTCGGATTTCGGCTCCCTGACCCAGTTGGTGAAGGCGCTACGGCAAGCCTGGGTGTACGACGGTGAGTACTCCGCCCATCGCGATCGCGTCCACGGTCGACCTCCGCTGGGGCTGTCCGGAGAACAGTTCGTGGTGTGCACCCAGAACCACGACCAGATCGGGAATCGCGCTGCCGGCGAACGGCTCGGGATGCTGACCTCGATCGGCCGGGCGAAGATCGCTGCGGCGTTGCTGTTGACCGGGCCGTTCGTACCGTTGCTCTTCCAGGGCGAGGAATGGGCCGCGTCCACGCCGTTCCAGTACTTCACCGATCATCAGGATCCCGTCCTGGGTCGGGCGGTGTCGGAGGGGCGTCGGAGGGAGTTCGCGTACTTCGGGTGGCGGCCGGAGGACGTGCCGGATCCCCAGGACTCGGCGACCTTCGAGCGGTCGCGATTGCGCTGGGATGAGTTGGCGTCGGCGGGGCACGCCCAGATGCTGGAGTGGTACCGATCCCTGCTGGGGTTGCGGCGCCACCACCCGGGCCTGGGGTGCGGCCCGCTCGGCGACGTGAGCATCGATTATGACGCCGACCAGCAGTGGCTTGTTCTCCAGCGTGCGGCCGCGGGACTGTCGGTGGGGGTCAACCTCGGTGCCGAGGCGCGGGTGCTGCGGCTGAGTGGCGATGTGCTGCTGTCGTCCTCGCCGGTTCTGGAGCACCTGGGTGAGGGTCTTCTCGTGCTCACCGCAGACTCGGTCGTGATCGTCAGCTGGTAGTGCTGGCTAGCCGCGGCCTGCGCGGTGGAGGCTCATGCGTCGGCGACGGCTTGGACGGCGGCCACGACCTGGGGTCCGTACCCGAGTTCAGGGTCGTTGTGATCCGCACCCTGCACTCCGACTGAGGCAACGCAGTTCGGTGCGGCGTCGGCAACCCGGCGGCTTTGGGCCGGGTCGACGATGGAGTCCGCTGTCCCGTACACGACCGCAACGGGCATCCGGACATCGCCGATCCGCTCCAGGACGGGGAGCTTCTCCCGCAGCAGCCAACGCACCGGCAGGAACGGGTAGGCATCGGCCGCGACCGAAGCCAGATCGACGAACGGCGACCGCAGCACCAGCCCAGCCGCGGCCACCTCGGTGGCCAGGCCAGTGACGAAAGCGCCTCCCAGGCTCTCGCCGAAGAGCAGGATCTGCTCGGTCGCAACGCCGGAGGACAGCACCGCCTCATAGGCAGCCCGGACGTCGAGGGTGAGTCCGGATTCGGTAGGGCTGCCGGGATTGCCGCCGTACCCCCGGTAGTCCAGGAGCAGCACGTCGAATCCCACCTCGGTGAGGGCGATGGCCAGCGGCACCCGATAGGACCGGTTGCCGGCGTTGCCCGGCGCGACCAGCACCGTCATGCCGTCCGGGCGAGGAGTCTGCGCCTCGACGAACCAGGCAGTCAGGTCCAGGCCATCGTCGGTGCGCAGGGTCCACTCGCTGGCCCCCTCGACGACATCGGCGATCGGCGGAACCGTCTCCCTGCCGGTCAGATAGATCAACCGGCGCTGGAACACCGCCATGGCGGCGATCACGATGGCCACCACGAGGAGCACCGCGAGCACACCCTTGACCACCCGGCGCACCACCGCTGCCCTCTCGCGCTCAGGAAGGATCGCCCGAAGGAATGGTCAGGCCAGTCTGCGCCCGAGAGAAGTTCTGGTACGAGCGGGACGCCGTCGGGCCGCGTTGACCTTGATACCGCGAGCCGTACACCGAGGATCCGTAGGGGAATTCGGCCGGTGTGGACAGCCGGATCAGGCACAGTTGGCCGATCTTCATCCCGGGCCAGAGCATGATCGGGAGATTGGCCACATTGGACAGCTCCAGGGTGATGTGACCGGAGAAGCCCGGGTCGATGAACCCCGCTGTGGAGTGCGTGATCAACCCGAGCCGGCCCAGGCTGGACTTGCCCTCCAAGCGGCTTGCCACGTCATCGGGCAGGGTCACGATCTCGAGGGTCGAGCCGAGCACGAACTCCCCGGGGTGCAGGACGAACGCCTCGTCACCATCGGGCTCGACCAGCGTGGTCAGTTCGTCCTGTTGGATCGACGGATCGATGTGGGTGTAGCGCGAGTTGTTGAACACCCGGAAGAAGCGGTCCAGCCGTACGTCGATGCTCGAGGGCTGGACGAGTTCCCGGTCGTACGGTTCGAGGGCGACCCGACCCGAGGCGATCTCGGCGACGATGTCCCGGTCGGACAGCAGCATGGCCAGACCCTATCCGCGGGCCCACTTGTCGGTCCCATCCCTTGGTGATCTTGACCTTTTGGTGGTTTTCGGGCCGCTCCTGCGGCGTGTCGCCGCAACAAGGTCAAGATCACCACGGAGGGGGACGGCGGAGCTGGCTTTGACGATCGCGACTCCGATCGCGGTCGTGACCGGCACGGCCAGGATGAGTCCGATCGCGCCGACCAGCGTACGAACGACCTCCTCGGCGATCACGCCACTGGTGACGATGTCGAGCGCCGGGCGCTGATAGATCTCGAAGAGCAACAGCAACGGAAGCGCGGCCCCGGCGTAGGCGAACACGATCGTGTACACCGTCGAGGCGATGTGATCGCGGCCGATCCGCATCGCGCTGGCGAACAAGGTCCTGGCCGGCAGATCCGGAGAGACCTGGTGTAGCTCCCACACCGCCGAAGCCTGGGTGATCGTCACGTCGTTCAGGACACCCAGACCGGCCACGATGATTCCGCACAGGACCAGCCCGGAGAGGTCGAGTCCGGCGGCAAAGCCTTGCAACACAACGTTTTCCTCAGTGGCCAGCCCGGTCACCTTCGCGGCTGACTGGCCGATCGCGCCGAGCGCGGTGACCATCCCGAGCCCGAACAGAGTTCCGATCAACGCGGTCGTCGTACGGGCGGAGAAGCCGTGGGCCAGGTAGAGAACCACGAGCATGATCGCTGAGGACCCCACCAGCCCGATCAGCACCGGGGAACTGCCGGCCAGTAGGCCGGGCAGCATGAATTCGAGCAGGATGACGAAGGCGAACGCCAGGCCCAGCACTGAGGCCAGGCCGCGCATCCGCGCCACCGCGATTACCGCGATCACGAAGGCCAGCGCCAGAATCGCGATCGGGAAGCCCCGTGCGAAGTCGTTGAACGTGTACAGCTCGTCGGGATCACCGTTCCCGGCCGCCCGGGACATCACCACACGTACGCCGGTGTCGATGCCGGCGCCGTACACATCAGGTGGCAGGTCCAGCCGTACGTTCTCGGTGGCCTCGGGACCGTCCTCGACCGTGACGGTGGCGATCGCGCAGATCTGGCGTCCCGCGTCATTCGGTCCCGGTTCGGCCCCCGGGACCCCGCAGTCGTACGGCTCGATCGCGACGATCACGCCGGTCGGGTAGAGCGTTCCCTCCGGGAAGTACTGCTCGGCAGCCCGTTCAGCATCCGACGTGCCGCTGGGCCAGAGCAGGATCAGCCCGCTCACCGTGGCGAGTGCAACGGGGATCAGGACAGCGGCCATGAGCTTGAGGGCGCGGCGCTGCTGCGCCTTGTCGGCCGGATCCTCAACGTCGTCAGAGGTAGTGGAGTGGGTGTGCGCGTCGGCATATCGCCCAGCATCGCGGATGCGACCGTGCCGTGCGGGGAGGATGCAGGCGCGCCGACTGATGAGGATTGTCTCATCCCGCACTCATCACCGGTCCATCTCCCGAGCCAATACTCGGCCCATGACCACCAGTGCGCCCCGACCGGCACCGGTCTCTGGACCTTTGCCTGGGACCGCGCACGACGCCTGGTCGCCTGACCTGCGCCTGCTGCTCGGCCATGAGGCGCAAGGGCCGCTGCGCGCGCTCATCGAGATGGCGGACGGTGAGTTGTTGTCTTTCCGCCCGCGCCAGGTCAACCACCAGCCAAACCGTGCGACCGGAGCCTCCTCGACCGTCGTCCAGTACGGGGCGCACATGCGTTGGGGTGGTGGACGGGTCGCGAAGGAGACCCTCGTGATGGCGACGGGTGGGCGCATCCCGCCGAAGGCCGCGGTCATCGAGAGTGACGGCGTACGCGTCGGCATCTGGCGCTGGCCGTTCGATCCGGACCTGCCCGGACTGCCCTCCGCCGTGGACGCGGGCGCCGTCAGCGCGTTGCTCGCCGACCTCGGAATGGGAGGCGGCACAGTGCGGTTGACCGTTCGTGCGTACCGGCCGGGACGGCGCGCCGTCATCGAGGCCAGCGGTACGCACGGTCGCGTCTTCCTCAAGGTGGTGCGTCCACACCGCGTCGAGGCACTGCACGCCAAGCACCGGTTGTTGGCCCAGCACCTTCCGGTCCCGCACAGCTATGGCTATTCCGCCGAAGGCATCCTCGTCCTACAAGCCCTGCCCGGAGGGTCGTTGCGAAGCGCGCTGGCCGGGGCCGCGGTGCCACTCCCGACGGCTGCGGCGCTGGAGAGGCTGCTCGATCGGCTCCCGAGCGAGCTTGCCGGCAACCAGATGAGCGGCGACCTCCTCGGGTGCGCCGCCCACTATGCGGATGTCGTGGCCGGCTGCCTGCCCGAAGAACGGGCCCGACTCGACTCGTTGATCGGCCGCTACGCCGCACTCGATGCTGGTGAACATCCGATTGTTGCCGTGCACGGCGACTTCTACGAGGGCCAGATCCTGGTTGAGCGCGGGCGGGTCAGCGGACTTCTCGACCTCGACTCGGCCGGCACCGGTCACCGGATCGACGAATGGGCCACGATGCTCGCCCACCTCAGCGTCCTCGGCCTGCTGCATCCCAAGGCCCGGCGGGTCAAGCGGTACGGCGCCGACCTGCTCACCGAGCTGGAGAAGCGTTGTCCTCCCGCGCAACTGCGCCTGCAAATCAGTGCCGCCGTACTCGGATTGGCCACCGGACCGTTCAGAGTGCTCCTGCCCCGCTGGCCGGAACAGACCCGTCGCCGCCTCGCTCTTGCCGAGGACTGGCTCACCGGTGCTGAGGAAAAGGCCGGTCGGACAACGACATCCGCGCTGGCCGGACGTGAGGATTCACTCACCGCCGTCTCCTGACCGTCTCACGTCAGCCCGGCAGTGTGGGACTCGAACAAGTCGACATCACGACAGCCGAGAACGCAACGAAAGGAAGCGATCATGGACATCACCGAGAACTGGAAGGTCATCACCATCGGAGCAGCGCTCACCGGTGTCGGGCTCACCGGGGTGGCATTGGCCGACACCTCGTCCCCCATCGCAGACAGCGGTCAGATCCAGCAGATCAACGTCGACGCCTTCGAGGACCTCTCCCCGGAGTCAGCCGATTCGCCCAACGAGAGCGTGGCCGAATCCGCGGACTCGCCGTTCGACCGCCCCGATGACCCGGGCTACGTCGACCCGTCCCCGGAATCGGCCGACTCGCCCAACGAGAGCGCGAGCGACTCGCCACCGCCGCCTCCGGCCCCCGCGCCGGTCCCCGCTCCGCAGCCGGGTGGTGGCGACGGAGACGACGGCGATGACGACAGCCCTGACGACGACGGTGGTGGCGGAGACGACAGCGGCGACGACGGCGGCGACGACTAGGCCGTCGCGGCAGAGGGCTGCAGCGGCACCAGCCACCTGATCGCGTGCGGCATCGGCAGTGCCAGGTGGAGCGGGAGACCAGTGCTCGAGATGGGGCTAGAGGGAGGCGGAATCCTTGGCTGGGGCTTCGAGGCGGTAACCCATCCCACGAACCGTGCTGATGGTCTGTGGGCCCAGCTTCCGCCTGAGGTAACCGACGTAGACATCCACCACGTTGGACCCGGGGTCGTAGTCATAGCCCCATACGTGGCTGAGCAATTGCTCGCGGGATAGCACCTGGCCCGGATGGCGGAACAGCGTCTCCGCCAATAGGAACTCCCTGGCTGACAGGTCGATGGCCTTGCTGCCGACATGCGCCCGCCGGCCCCGCAGGTCCAGGCGCAGATCGCCGGCCGTCAGCACCGTTATCTCAGGAGAGCGATCGTTGGCCAGTCGCACCCGGATCCGGGCCAGCAACTCCTCGAACCGGAACGGCTTGGTCATGTAGTCATCCGCCCCGCCCTCCAGGCCAGCGACGGTGTCCTGCACCCTGTCGCGCGCGGTGAGCATGACGATCGGGATGGGCGAGTGCGAGGCCCGGATGGCCCGGAGCACGCCGAAGCCGTCCAAGCCCGGCAGGCCGATGTCGAGGACGAGTAGGTCGAAATCGCCGGTCAACGCATAGTCGCGGGCTCCCTGCCCGTCGGAGACGACGGTCGTGGTGAACCCGTTGGAGCGCAGTCCCTTCTCGATGAAGGCGGCTATGCGGCTCTCGTCCTCGGCAATCAAAATCCTGTTCACGGCAGCCTCATTCGCTTGGTGGCGCCGACCTTCGTGTTGTTGTCGACGATCTGGGTGTCATCTGCACCGGACGCTCTCTTGTCCGCTGGCGGCACGCTGGCAGCCTGGGCTGCCGCGCTGGGTTCGTTATCGGCGATCACGCCGGGCAGGACGAGTGTGAACGTGGCACCGCGACCTGGACTGCTGTCCACCGCGACGCGGCCACGATGGGCCGCGACGATAGCACCGACGATTGCCAGTCCGAGGCCAGCTCCGTCAGAGCGCGCGGAGTTGCCCTGAGCGAAGCGCTCGAACAAGCGCCGCTCGGTGCCCGGCTCCAAGCCGGTACCGCTGTCGCTGACCCACAGCCAGAGGTTTCCGTCCATTACGCGCGATCCGAGCGAGATGCGATCCTCGGTTTCGGTGTGATGAGTCGCGTTGTGCGCCAGCGCAATCATGGCCTGTGTGATGCGCTGAGGGTCGAGGAATACGGTCGACCAAGCAACCGACTCGAGCATCCAATTCCGATCGGCGAGGGCGCCGACCTTGTCGAAGATCGCGTGCGTCAGAGTACCGGCGTCGGTGGGCACAGGCACGACGAACTCGGGCTGCTCGGACCGGGCCAGGGTCAACAGATCGGTGACCAAACGGTTCATCCGTTCTAGTTCGTCATCGACCAGAGCAGTCGTCTCGGCGATGTCCGCAGGGTTTTGGGTGTCCAGGAGTTCCATGTGCCCCCGGACGATGGTGATCGGAGTGCGCAACTCGTGGCTCACGTCGTCGAGGAAGCGACGCTGGCTGTCGAATCCCGCCTCCAGGCGGTCGAGCATTCCGTTGAAGGTCGCGCCCAGCTCGGCGATCTCGTCCTGGGGGCCACTCGGGAGATCGATCCTCCGTGACAAGTCGGTCTCACCGATCTGTCGGGCGGCGTCGGTGATGGCGCGGATCGGTCGCAGGATCCGGCCGGCGAGAATCCAGGCGGCGAGGGAGGCAAGCACGAGGGTTCCGCCACCAACGAGCAGCATCACGCGGGCGGCTTCATCGGCGGCCTGCCGCTCCTGGTCGGCGAAGTAGGCAACGACGATGACCCCCTGTGCGGGATCCCCCGCCAGGCTCACTGGCACGGCGAGGTAGCGGACCTCTCCCGCGCCACTCTCGTAGAGTCCCGCCAAGGTCGAGTCCACCGATCCCACCAACGTGGCGAAGACCGGATCCTCGGAGAGCAGGACGGGTGCCTGCTGACGGCTCTGGTAGGCGAAGTCACCATCGACGTACCCGAGGAACTTCTCGTTCGGCTGCGCAAGGTTGAACGTGATCGCGAACTCCAGGACCTCGTCGACGCTGCCGAAGCGTTCCCCGGTCCTGGTGTTGACCCCTGACTCGGTCAGCCGGCCGAACTCCGCTATCTCGCCGTGCAGGCTGGAGTCCATCCGCTCGTTGGTCGCGGCGATCAGTACACGCTAGGTGACGAAGGTGCTGACCAGCAGCGCAAGGAGCACGAGGAGCAGGACGAACCCGAGGATTCGGAATCGCGTGCTGAGCACCCGCCGCCCAGAGTTGGCGGCCTGCTCGGCCGCGGTAGACCCGAGCTCAGCCGCCGTCATCGTCGCCTCCTCCGCCACCGTCGTCGCCTCCTCCGCCACCGTCGTCGCCGCCACCGCCGCCGCCATCATCCGCTGGAGGGGGCGGAACTTGGCCTCCGCCACCCGGGGCAGGAGCCGGAGGGGGCACCGGGATCGGTGCCGGAGGGGGCACCGGGATCGGTGCCGGAGGGGGTAGCGGCGCGGGCGCCGGCGCGGGGGTAGCTGAGGTGGGGGTGGGAGTCGACGCATCGGGAATGATCACGATGGGCGCGGGAAGCTGTCCACCGGCCGGACCCCTGTCCGTCGTGCTGATCAGGAAGCCACCGAAAACGAGGACGACGACGGCCGCGGCCGCGATCATGCCGGCCTGCACAGCTCGACCTGATCGGATCATCACGTCAGCCTGTACCCCGCCGATGGCAGTCGGATGAGATCTAGATGAGAAGTCTCTTACTTCAGGGTGGGTTAGGCTCGTTGCGCCCTTCCGAGGGCTTTCGCGGGTGTAGTTCAATGGCAGAACATCAGCTTCCCAAGCTGACAGTGCGGGTTCGATTCCCGTCACCCGCTCCACGTAAAACCGCAGGTCAGAGGGGCAGGTTCGTCTCGGGATGCTTTGACCAATCTGACCACTGGCGACCCTAAGAGACCCTAGATTGCCGCTGCTCAGCCCACGTTTGGCCCACGCCGGCAGATCGCCGTGTGCATTTCGTCACCCGCCGGACTGCCCCCTGACTCGGGCGTTAACGGTGTTTGGCAACGGTGAGCAACACTGCCGAGGACTCCAGCGCTTCGAGCGTGTGCAGAGAGTCAGGCACGATCAGCAAATCCCCCGGTGA
>JBPCPI010000201.1:0-6721 GCA_050999295.1 Geodermatophilaceae bacterium
GACCCGTCGCACAGTAGGACGGTTCGCAAGACCGACGCAGGCGCGGTTGCCACGGATGGCCCGTACATCGAAGCCAAGGAAACCTTGGTGAGCTTCAGCATCGTGGACTGCGAGAGCTACGACCGGGCGGTCGAGATCGCCTCCCGCGTCGTCGAGTTCACCGGTGAGACGTGCGAGATCCGGCCGGTCATGGAGATGGACTTCGGCTCCGAAACGTGAGCGATCCTGCCCACCCGTTCGAGGACCTGCTGCGCATCGAAGCGCCGCAGGTCCTCGGCGCGCTGGTTCGTCGGTACGGGCATTTTGACGTCGCAGAGGATGCCGTACAGGAAGCCCTGCTCGCGGCAGCCAGGCAGTGGCCCGACGAAGGCGTACCGGACCGGCCCCGGGCTTGGCTGATCCGGGTGGCCTCACGCACGATGATCGACCTGCTGCGCAGTGATTACGCCAGGCGCGACCGCGAGGACCGGTTGGCACATCTCGACCCGCCCGACCAACACCTGGCCGAACCCGCCGATGTCGCCGGCGAGCAGGACGACAGCCTGATCCTGCTGTTCATGTGCTGCAGTCCTGCCTTGAGCCAGGCATCCCGGATCGCTCTCACGTTGCGCGCCGTCGGCGGATTGACCACCGAGGAGATCGCGCGGGCGTTCCTGGTGCCCGATGCCACCATGGGTCAGCGGATCAGCCGGGCGAAGCTGACCATCAAGAAATCCGATGCCGCGTTCGATCTGCCCTCGGCCGACGAGTTGACCGATCGACTCGCAGCCGTGCTCCATGTGTTGTACCTGATCTTCAACGAGGGGTACGTCGCTTCCTCGGGCGCGGACCTGCTGCGCAACGACCTGAGCGCAGAAGCGATCCGACTCGTCCGGATGCTGCGCCGGTCGCTCCCCGACGATGGCGAGGTCGCCGGCCTGCTCGCGCTCATGCTGTTGACCGATGCCCGGCGGCCGGCCCGGGCCAGCGCCGACGGCTCGGCCGTTCCGATCTCAGAGCAGGACCGCCGCCTGTGGAGCCAGGAACTCATCGCCGAGGGCACCGAACTGGTGACGACAGCGATGTCGCGCAGCAGGCTCGGTCCGTATCAGGTCCAGGCAGCCATCGCAGCCCTGCACGATGAACCCGCTCGAGCGCAGGACACCGACTGGATTCAGATCCTGGCGCTGTATGCGCTGCTGCAACGCCTGGACGACAGCCCGATGGTCACGCTCAACAAGGCGGTGGCCACTGCGATGGTCCAAGGACCGCAGGCCGGACTCGCCCTGCTGGCCAGCCTCGACACCGACGAACGCCTGGCCCGACATCATCGCCTGGCCGCCGTCCGCGGACACCTGCTCGAGATGGCCGGGCGCATCCCCGAAGCCATCGCCAGCTACCAACAGGCAGCCCAACGCACCACGAGCATCCCTGAGCGGCGGCATCTGCAAGCGCGAGCGGCCCGGCTCTAGTCTCGCCTTAGCGGCTGCGGCTCAGGCGTACGGCGGCGGCTACGGCTTCGAACCGGTCCCGGTCCAGCACGGCGCCCTCGCGCCGTACGGCGTCCTGGTCGAGCCGGATGATCCGGTCCACCCGGACCTCGCTGGGCCTTCGCTCGCGGTCCCAGGGGCCGCTTCCGATGTCCACCCACACCTCGTGCCGCTGGTCGGCCGCGTCAGTGCGGTCGGTGTCCCTGCTGGTCAGCATCAGCACCAACAGCCACCTGCCGTCTCGGCCGATCACCAGCGACGGCCGGTCCTTCCCGCGGCGGTGCTCGTCCTCGTACGGGATCCAGCCCCAGACCACCTCACCGGGATCCGCGTCGCCGTCCAGGTGCGGGGCGTACCTGACGTCCACGACCCCGGTGTAGTCACCGGGATAGCCAGCTCCGCGTTGCGTAGGGACGCCCGTACGGGTCAGCAGGCGGGACACGGTCTTCGCGATCCGCGAGCCGAGCCGACCAGGGTCCATACCGCAGGGTAACCAGCCGATGCCGCCGACTACCGGCCGCGCTCGGGCCCGGCCGAATCCGCCGTGACCAGCAGTGCGGCACCGATCGCCCCGCCGAGATCGCCCAGTTCGGCGAGCAGCATCGCCGGCGGCCGGTCGGGCACGAACAGGTGTGGCAGGGTGGCAGCGCGCACGGACTCGACGAACGGCTCGCCCAGCCGGGTCCCGAGCCCGCCCCCGATGATGACCGCTTCCAGGTCGAGCAGGTTCACCGCCGATCCGATTCCGGCTCCCAACGCTCGGATGGCACGCTTCATCAGGAGGGTCGCGAGTGGATCCCGCTCGGCAAGGGCGCGGGCGAACACGCCGCTGGCCAGACGATTCCGACCGCGGCTCTCCATGATCCTGAACAGGGCGGTCTTTCGCCCACGGCCGACCAGCCGACGGGCGCTGTGCTCCATCGGCCCGCGACCGGCGTAGGCCTCCACGCAGCCGCGCCGCCCACAGGGGCATCTCGCGCCACCGCGCCGGATCACCATGTGCCCGAACTCACCGGCCGCGCCGCGGCCGAGCCACGGCTTGCCATCGAGGATCAGTCCGCCGCCGACACCGGTTCCGCAGAAGACGCCGATCAGCGACTGGTACGGCCGTCCGGCACCGAGGTGGAACTCCGCCTCGGTGGCTACCGTCACGTCGTTGCCGAGCACGACAGACGTCGCGAGCATCTCCCCCAGTTCAGCGGCCAGCGGGTAGCTTCCCGACCAACCGGGCAGGTTCGCGGCACCAGTCACTGTCCCCGCGTCCGCGTCCACCGCGCCGGGTGAGCCGACACCGACACCCGCCAAGTCCGCGATGTCGATCCCGGCATCATCTGCTGTCGCCCGCAACGCCGCTGCCATCGCCTCGGCGACGTCTCGAGGCTTTCCGGCCGTCGGCGTCGGCTGTCGTGACGAGCCGAGCACGGAGCTGGCCCCGTTGACGACGATTGCTTGAATCTTGGTGCCACCCAGATCAATTCCGCCGCGAGGGCGAGCATCGGACACTGTCACTCCATGTCTTCCAGTTGGCGACCTTTGGTTTCTCGGACGAACTTCAGGACGAACAAGAACGACAGCTGGCTCGAACGGTGTGGTAGCTCTCCTCGACTGCTGCTCGCTGGGTCATGCCGGACTAGTGCCCCAATCTGGGTCGCGCTAACTTGCGTTGTGATGACATCGACCAGGCACAGTACGACTTCCGGGCATCGAAGCAGCAGGAGATGACTCTGACGATCGGAGTCGACATCGGCGGGACCAAGGTCGCGGCCGGTGTCGTGGACGAATCCGGCGCGATTCTGGCGACCGCCCTGCGCGACACACCCGCCGAGGACCCGGCGGAGACCGTGGACGTAATCACCGACGTCATCACCGAGCTCCGCGACTCCCATGACGTCGAGGCCATCGGGCTCGGCGCGGCCGGATTCATTGACGCACAGCGATCGACCGTGGTGTTCGCGCCCAATCTGGCCTGGCGCAACCTTGCGCTGCGGGAGACGGTCGAGAAGAGCTCCGGCCTGCCCGTGGTCGTTGAGAACGATGCCAACGCCGCTGCCTGGGGCGAGTCACGCTTCGGCGCAGCCCGCGACGTGGACTCGATGGTGATGCTCACGATCGGCACGGGCGTCGGCGGAGGAGTGGTCCTGGACGGCCAGCTCTACCGGGGTTTCAACGGGATGGCCGCCGAGATCGGCCACATGACCGTCGTCCCCGACGGTCGCCGCTGCGGCTGCGGCAACCGGGGCTGCTGGGAGCGCTACGCCAGCGGTCGGGCGCTGGTACGCGAGGCGCGTGACCTGGCCGATGTCTCCCCTGAGTTTGGCGCCCGGATGCTGGAGCTGGGCGATGGTGATCCCGAAGGCATCACCGGACCGGAGGTGACCCAGGCCGCGCACGAGGGAGATCCGGCAGCGCTGGTGGCCTTCGAGTTCATCGCGACCTGGCTCGGCCGCGGAATGGCCTCACTGGGTGCGCTGCTCGACCCCGGGATGTTCGTCCTGGGCGGTGGGGTCTCCGATGCCGGCGAACTGCTGCGCGCTCCGGCCGAGGCAGCGTTCATCTCGCGACTCACCGGCCGCGCGCACCGCACCCCGCCGCAGGTGGCGATCGCCGAACTCGGTGGCGAGGCCGGCATCGTTGGCGCGGCCGATCTGGCTCGCCGCCGCTAGCTGGGGAGCTTGGCTCGCTCGTAGGCGTCGATCTCGGCCAACAATGCACGTTTGCCCGCGTCGTTGCGGAAGGAGACCCGTACGGCCGTACGAGCCAGATCCGCCAACTCCACCGAGGACAGGCCGAAGACGTTGTGCGCGATCTCGTATTCCCGGCACAGCGTCGTGTCGAACATTCCCGGGTCGTCGGAATTGAGGGTGAGCGTGACGCCGGCCGCACGCAGCACCGGGAAGGGATGATCTTCGATCCGGACCACCGCGCGGGTACGCAGATTCGAGGTCGGGCAGACCTCGAGGGCAATTCCATGCTCGCCGAGATAGTCCATGAGCCCCGGATCCTGGGCGGCCGCGATGCCGTGGCCGATGCGTTGGGCAGCAAGGGAATTGATCGCGTCCCAGACGGTCTCCGGCCCAGTCGTCTCGCCGGCATGCGGGACGCTGGCCAGCCCCAGTGCCCGGGCCCGTGCGAACACCGCGGCGAACTGCGGCCGACCGATGCCCTGCTCCGGGCCGCCCAGCCCGAATGCGACGCTGCCATCGGGCGCGTACTGCTCGACCCAGTCGATCGTCCGCAGGCCCGAGGGCAGCCCGAGTTCGCCTGGGATGTCGAAGATCCAGGCCAGCTCCACACCGTGCTCGGACAGCGCCCGCGCCCGACCGGCTGTGTAGGCAGCGGCCACATCCTCGGCTGCGATCCCGACCACCAGGTGGCTGTCCGGGGTCGCGGTGACCTCGGCGTACCGGACGTTCTGCCCGGCCATGTCGGCACCGATCCCGACCACGAGAGCCTCGATGTCCTCGGGCGTGCGGACCAGCGAGTTGACCGCGATGTAGACCTCGATGAAGTGCGCGAAGTCGGTGAACTGATAGAAGGCGCTCAGCGCTTCGGGCCCGGTCGGCACGCCGGAATCCGGGTGCCGGCGGGCCAATTCGAGTACGGTCGGCACCGACGCCGATCCCACGAGGTGGACGTGCAGTTCGGCCTTGGGGAGCCCAGCGATGAACGCGGGAACATTGATGAACTCAGCCACGCACCGCAGCCTGCCATGACTGGATCTGCGCGGGGCAGAGCTCAGCGAGCGGCTTCGAAGAGGTGGTAGAGCAGCAACAGTTGGGTCACGGCGAGTGGCTCGTTCCGATCGTCTCCGCCGATCATGCCCAAGCCGGTGGGCACGGTGTCCTCGCCGCCCATGTCGGACCAGATCGCGTTCTCCAGGACCTCGATGTCCGAGGACGGCGCGTACCCGTGCACGTGCAGGGCATCGGTGGGCCGGCCGTCCTCGTCGCGGATCAACTTCAGGTGCATCGCTCGACCGTCGACCTGCTTGAACACCGCTGATAGGTCCGGGTGGCGCACCGTCGGCCGCAGGAGCAGCTCCGCCGACAGCGGAGTCTCGGGGGGGTCGTCCCGGCCTGGAATGGGCGCGAAGCGTACGACGATGTCGGCGAAAGTCCGCTGTGGATGGATGAACTCGGCGGACTCCGGCTCGCGCTTGTCCATCTCGGTCTCGACCTGTTCCCTGTCGTACCCGCGCTTCTTGGTGTCGCGGGCGATCTTCCACTCGCGCCGGATCTCCTCCACCGGATCCAGGTAGACGGTCACATCGAAACAGGCCCGGGAAAGCTTGGTGGACAGCGGTAACAGACCCTCCACGATGACGAACTCGCGGGGCTCCACGAGCTCCGGTCGGACCAGCTCACCGGTGGAGTGGTCGTAGACCGGTTTGAGGATCGGCTGGCCGGTCGCCAACATCTGCAGGTGCTGTTCCATGATCTGGACGTAGTTGCAGTCCGGGTGCAGCGCCGTGAAGGGCAGGGTCTTTCGTTCCTCGCGGTCGTAGCGGTGGTAGTCGTCCACGCAGATGGCAGTGATCCGGTCGTCCCCGAGCGCATCGACCAGCCCCTGGCTCAGAGTCGTCTTGCCAGCGGCGCTGTCACCGGCGATCGCGATCATCACCGGTCGCTGGCCGCCCGTTGCCATGCCCATCTTCACGATCTTGTCGGGCACCTCGGCCGTCCTTCCTCGATCGCGCCTCGATCGCGCCTCGATCGCGCACAGCGCGTGATCGCTCAGCCTAGAAGTCACCCGATCGGCCCGGACCCCATCGGAGGGGGAAGGGCGGGGGGAGCCGGCAACTAATCTGTGCCCATGCCCCCGCCGTTGCGAGTCGTCCTCGTCGACGACCATCCGATGGTCCTGGAGGGACTCAAGGCGATGCTGGCGCGGCGGGCAGGCGAGATTCGGATCGTCGGGCAGGCCAGCGCCAGTGACGAGGCCTTACGGGTGGTCGGCGACCTGCGACCGGACATCGTCGTACTGGACGTACGGCTTGGCCAGGACAGCGGACTGGACGTCTGCCATCGCCTCATCGCGCGCGATCCAGCGTGTCGCGTCGTGTTCCTGACGGTCTATGACGACGAGCAGTACCTCTTCCAGGCGCTGCGCGCGGGCGCCGTCGGGTATCTGCTCAAGCGGGTCGACGGTCGGCAATTGGTCGAGCATCTGCAAGCGGTGCACTCCGGTGAGATCGTCATCGACGCTGCTCTGGCCGGTCGGGCCACGGCGAGTGCGGCCCGGATGGCTGCCGG
>JBPCPI010000210.1:0-4760 GCA_050999295.1 Geodermatophilaceae bacterium
ATCCGGTCCAGCACCGCTTGCGCCGAGTCGACCTTTCCGCGCTCCTGTGCCTTGGCCAGCGCAGCGCCCAGCCGGTCGCGTGCGCCGGCGGCATACTCCTGGCTGGTTTCGAGCACCGTGACTTCCGCGCCGATCGCGGCGAACGCCTGGGCGATGCCCGCCCCCATAGTGCCGCCACCGACAACAACCACAGTCTCGGGATACATGACCTGCATCCCCGCCCACCGGGACACGATCCTGGGCAGTCAGCTGTCCCCGGCCACCTCAGAAACCCGTCTTTGCCTACCTGGTGCGCGTACACGCCGGCAGGCCTCGCGGCGTGTCGGCACCCCAGATAGGCAAAGCTCTGTCACGAAAGACCGGGCTGCCCCGTCAAGTGTGTGCGGGATGCCGGCCATCGCGCTGTTTGGCCTGCCCGGCGAGCTGGATAACGGCGGAGAGGAAGGTGAAGCTCGTGGAGGCACAGCATGCGGCCGAGATCTTCGCTGATCAGCGGGCGTACCTGCTCGGCGTCTCCTACCGGCTGACCGGCAGTTGGGTGGATGCCGAGGACCTGGTGGCCGAGGCCTGGCCTCGGTGGGCGAGGCACGCCGCGGAGGTCACCGAGCCCAGGGCCTGGTTGACCCGGGTCGTCGGTCGACTGTCGCTGGACCATCTACGCTCGGCGCGGGTACGGCGGGAGACGTACGTGGGACCCTGGCTACCGGAGCCGCTGGTCACCCCGGCCCCGGCTACCGGCGGCGGCAGTGGCAGCAGCGGCTATCTCGGCGGCAGCGGTGCCGGCGAGACCGAGACCGACCCGCTCGAGATCCTGGTCCGGGACGAATCGGTGCGGATGGCCTTTCTGGTCGTGCTGGACCAGCTCAGCCCGGAGCAGCGCCTGGCGGTGGTTCTGCACGACGTGATCGGGATGGACTTCGCCGGCGTGGCCGAGGTGATCGGTTGCTCGGTGGCCGCTGCCCGGCAGCTCGCCTCCCGTGGACGGCGTCGACTCAGCGAAGCCGACCCCGCCCCGCGACCAGCCGCCCAACTTGCATGGTCGGTTCTCGGCGACATGTCTGAGGCGCTGTTCGCTGGGGACGTCGGTCGGCTCTCGGAGTTGCTGGCGCCCGATGTCGTCTTGATGAGCGACGGCGCCGGCGAGGTTAGCGCCGCCCGACGTCCGGTCGTAGGCGCCGTGGAGGTTGGCCGCTTCCTGTTCGGGCTGGCCAAGAAGTTCGGTCCGGGCGCGAGTATGGAGCCGATCCTGGTCAACGGGGATCCGGCCTTTCTGATCCGATTGCAGAGTTCACGCCCGCAGGATCCCAAGCTCGGCGTCTACACCTTCGCGCTGCGTGGCCAGCAGATCGTCGCCCTGTACGCCGTACTCGCTCCGGACAAACTCACCCGACTCACGTGACTGCCTGACCAGCCTGACCGCTTCGTCCTGACCGCACTTTCTCCGGAGAAAGTCCCCTCGGGCTGGGCTCGCGAGCCGATGCGTCGGGCCTCGGGAGCTCGACGACACACGCATCGCCGGAGCTGAATCCCTGCGAGGTGATGCCGAGGCTGGTATTGAACCGCGACCGCATGCTCTCCAGCGCGATCAGATAGGTCAGCTCCACCACGCCGGCATCCCCGAAGCGCTCGCGCAGGTCGGCCACCATCTCGTCGGTGACGTTCGACAGGTCACCGCTGACTGCCTCGGCGTACCCGAAGGCCGCTCGCTCGTCCTCGTCGAACGTGGTGGACGTACGCCAGTGCGAAGCCGCACGCAGGATCGCTGGATCGAGACGTTTCCGCTCCCACAAGGACGCGCCGAAATCGATGCACCAGGAACAGCCCAGGTGTACGGCGGTGACGAAGACCACCAGCTGGTCGAGGTGCTCGGGAAGCACGCTCCTGCGACGTTCACCGGTCATCTCCATCAGCCCCCAGGGCCAGAACACGCCGGGGTGATGACTGATGGCCAGTGCGTTGTCGAGGTCCGCGCCGTACGTCTTACGGCTGTAGGCCAGGGCGAGCCGGGTCAGAAGCGACGGCCGCTTCGCACGGTCCTGCAAGGCCAGTGGGATACGCGCCATGGCTGTCTCCTTCTCCTCGATGTGGCCCGCCGATCGGGCCCGACACCGCTACGACGAGACAGCGCGGCCAGCTGTGACAACTCTGTGCAGATCACGATCAAGTGCCTGTTCATCAGCGGAATTCGCTCAGCCGGAATGGTGCTCCAGGGCTACCGTGACGTCGTTGACGTGCAGGTCGTGGCCTTGGGTGCATGGTGCGACAACGTGACTGAGGACGGGCTGCAGTTTCGGGTGGAGGAGTTCGCCACGCTGTCCGACGGGCGCCGCCGCACCCTGTCCGCCGACCGTGGTTGGAGCGGAAGTAGGTCGGGAAGACTACCCGGCCACGACCCCTGGACCGACCTGAGCGTCGAGGCAATCGAGCACTTCCGCTGTTGATCATCGGAAAAGGGAGGGTTTATCGCCGCGAACCATCGATCAACCGCCAACTTTCCGATGATCAACTCGCGCGATCGGTCAGCCGGCGGCGTCCGGGCCGTCGGTGGTGAACATGGTGACCAGATCCGTGCCGCCCCACTCCTGCAAGTTCGTGCCGGACGCCGCCCACTCCGGGGAGTTGAACGCTGTCTTCATCGAATCGGCGTCTTCGAAGACCAGCTCAGCGATCAGGTAATACTCCGGCTGGCCTACGAGTTGGCGCCGCACTCGATGCACCCTGTTCTCCACCAGGCCAGGCGTTCCCGCGACGATCGGCACGTGGGTACCGAAGTAGTGCGAGTCGAAGGAGTCGGGATCGTCAGGCATGCGGTAGAGGGCGAAGAAGGACACCGTCATCGCTGGACCGCCTTGATCTCCAGGAACTCCTCGAGCCCGGCGGTGCCGAACTCGCGGCCGTTGCCGGACTGCTTGTACCCGCCGAAGGGCGCCATCCAGTTCCACCGGCCGTTGTTGACATCGACCTGCCCGGCCCGCAGCCGCTTGGCCACCGACACTGCCGCGTCGGAGTCCGCGCCGTACACTCCGGCGGCCAGCCCGTACTGCGTGTCGTTCGCGATCCGGACCGCTTCGTCGATGGTGGAGTACGGCAGGACGACGGTGACCGGGCCGAAGACCTCCTCCTCGGCGATCTCGGAATCCAGGTCGACGTCGGCGAGCACCGTCGGCGAGACGAAGTAACCGGACTCGACACCCTCCGGCGCGTCCGGTCCGCCGGTCACGACCCGGGCGCCGTCGGCGAGCGCCCGATCCAGGAATCCGCGGACCCGGTCTCGCTGGGCCTCGGACACCAAGGGCCCCAACCGGGTTCCCTCAGTCATCGGGTCGCCGGCGACGTGCGATTCGGCGGCCTTGGCGGCCGCGGTCAACGCCTCGCCCATGCGCTCACCGGGTACGAGGATGCGGCTGAAGGCCGTACAGCGTTGGCCGGCGTTGGTGAAGCACTGGGCGACTGAGGACTTGATGGCCTTGGCGAAAGCTTCGTTGTCCAGGTCGTCCAGGATCACCGAGGCGGACTTGCCGCCGAGCTCGAGTGCGACTCGCTTGACCGTCTGCGCCGCCGTCGCCGAGATCTCCCGGCCGGCGCGGCCGGACCCGGTGAAGCTGACCATGTCCACGCCCGGGTGACCGACCAACGCCTGGCCGATCTCCGGACCGGCGCCGCTGATCAGGTTGAACACACCTGGCGGCAGGCCGACCTCATCGAGGATCCGGGCGAACGCGAAGGCGATCAGCGGTGCGACCTCACTAGGCTTGAGCACGAGCGTGTTGCCGGCCACAAGCGCCGGGGCGACCTTGGCCGCGATCTGGTGCAGCGGGTAGTTCCAGGGGGTGATGGCTGCGACGACGCCGATCGGCTCCCGGACGATCAGGGAGTTGCCCACCTCGCTCTCCCACTCGAAGTCCTCGGCGAGCTTGGCGTACGTGCGCAGCGTGCCGATCGGCGTACCCAGCTGGATCAGCTTCGACATCTTCAGCGGCATACCGAGCTCGGAGGTGATGACCGCGGCGAGTTCGTCGGTCCGCTCGGTCAGCACGTCGGCGGCGCGGGTCAGGTACTCCGCGCGCTCGCCGGCCGGGGTCTGTGACCAGGACTCGAAGGCGGCGCGAGCTGCGGAGACGGCAGCGTCGACGTCCTCGGGCGAGCCAGCCGGAACCCGCGCAATGACCTGCTCGGTGTACGGATTGTGGACGTCGATCAGCGTGTCATTGGTCGACGGGATCCACGCTCCGCCCACGTAGATGTCATGCAAGATCTGCGGTGTCGTCGTGGACTGCTCGGCGGTGGCGGTCATCGGTGCGGACTCCTAGCGAAGGCGACTGTGGCTTCCACGCCATCGTAGGCAGCACCCTGCGTTCTCGGTGGTGTCACATGTGCGGAGGAAACTGAGCCGGTGAGCGAGACCCCGCCGGCCGGCAACGCGCGCGCGATTCTGCGCCCGCACCACACGGCCGCGGCCTTTTCGCTGAGCCGGCACAGCCCAACCCCGGCGATCGCCCAGTTCGTGGATTACCACTGGGTGATCGACTGGGATCTCACCGGTCGTCCCGAGCACGTCCAACGGGTGCTGCCCAGCCCGGCGGTGCACCTGTCCATCGAGCCGAACAAGGGCCGGATCACCGGGATCATCACCAAGTTCGACTTCGCCCAATCGCTGCGCGGCAAGGGTCGGGTTCTCGGCGTCCGGTTCCGTCCCGGCGGCCTTCGACCGTTTCTGGCCGGACCGGTATCGATGCTCACCGATCGCGAGGTCGCCATCG
>JBPCPI010000216.1:0-19169 GCA_050999295.1 Geodermatophilaceae bacterium
CCATGACCCTTGCCGTGGCGCGGCAGTGGCACCGCGAGGGATACGTGCCACCGCGCGACATCGTGCTGGCATTCGTCGCTGACGAGGAGGCCGGTGGCAAGCTCGGAGCCCGGTGGTTGGTCGACCATCACCCGGATCTCTTCGAGGGTTGCACCGAGGCGATCAGCGAGGTCGGTGGCTTCAGCCTGGCCGTCCGCGACGACCTACGGCTGTACCTGATTCAGACCGCCGAGAAGGGCATCGGCTGGATGAAGCTGCGGGCGACCGGCCGGCCGGGCCACGGTTCGATGGTGCATGAGGACAACGCGGTCACCCGGCTGTGTGAGGCGGTGACCCGGCTTGGGACGCACGAGTTCCCGATCACGATGACCAAGACCGTGCGCGAGTTCCTCGATGCGATCAGTGAGGCGTACGGGATCGAGTTCGATCTCGACAACCTCGATGCCACCCTGGCCAAGCTGGGCGGCCTGGCGAACATCATCGGCGCCACCCTGCGCAACACGGCCAACCCGACGATGCTCGACGCCGGCTACAAGGCAAACGTCATTCCGAGTTCGGCCAGCGCCGTGGTCGACGGCCGATTCCTCCCAGGTCAGGAAGAGGAGTACGAGCGTCAACTCGACGAGATCCTCGGTACGGACATCAGCCGGGAGTGGATCGTCAAGGACCAGGCTCTGGAGACCAGCTTCGACGGGCCGCTGATCGATCAGATGGTTGCGGCACTTCGCGCCGAGGATCCCCACGCGCGGCCGATTCCGTACACCATGTCCGGCGGTACGGACGCCAAGTCCTTCGAGCGGCTCGGGATGCGCTGCTTCGGATTCTCACCCTTGCAGCTGCCGCCGGACCTCGACTTCGCCGCGCTCTTCCACGGAATCGACGAGCGCGTGCCGATCGACGGGCTCACCTTCGGGGTACGCGTGCTCGACCGATTCCTGCGGGCTTCGTGATGGCGGCTCGTGAGCCGACGGCGCTGATCACCGGCGGGGTCGGCGGCTTCGGCCTGGCACTGGCCCGGCAGCTGCTCGAGCGCGACTTCAACGTCGCCCTGGCCGACTTGGACGTCGATCGCGGCCGGTCGGTGGCCGAGGACCTCGCCGTGCTGTTCGTACCGCTCGACGTGGGGGATCTCGCCGCGAATCACCGGGCGGTGGCGCTGGTCGAGGCCCACTACGACACCGTGGATGCGGTCTTCCTCAACGCTGGGATCGTGGGTAAACAGGACCCGACTGCGCCTCTCGACATGCGTGCCTACGAAGCCATCGTGGACGCCAATCTGCACGGGGTCACCTACGGGATCGACGCCGCTGTCCCGGCCCTGCGACGGGCCGGTGGCGGGCGGATCGTCGTGACAGCGTCGCTGGCCGCGCTGGTTCCGATGCCGGCGGACCCGTTCTATTCGATGACCAAGAGCGCAGCCCTGGCCTACAGCCGGGCGATGGCGCCTCGCCTGGTCGACGACGGCATCACCTTGTCCGTCGTCTGCCCCGGCTTCGCCGACACCCCGCTGCTGGGCCCGATGCGTCCGGCTTTCGAGTCAGCGGGGTTTCCGATCCTCACCGCCGACGATGTTGCCGCCGCATTGCTACTCGCCCATGACGAGGGGGAGGCTGGATCGGCCTACATCGTCCAGCCGGGAATGCCGCCGACGCCCTACCGGTTCCGCAATGTCCCGGCGGCGCGGGATGCCTCTGGGGCCCACGTCGCCATCCCGACCGGGCTGTCAGCGCACTCCGCCGAATCCCAGGAGAGACCGGTCAGCGGCTGACTCCGCTCACTGTTCCTGTTCGGTCGGCCTGATCAGGATCTCGTTGATGGCGACGTGTCGCGGCCGCGTCACGACGTAGACGATCGCCTCTGCGATATCGCCCGCCTCGAGCCGTTCCACGTCGGCGAAGCGCTCCTTGATGCTCTCCAGGATCTCCGGCCGATTGTGGCTCGACAATTCGGTGGCAACAGCTCCAGGCTCGACCAGGGAGACCCGGACGTGGCGACCGGTCACCTCTTGACGAAGTGATTCGCTGAAGGCACCGACTGCGTACTTGGTGGCGTTGTAGACACCGCTGCCGCGGCGAGCCACGCGGCCAGCCACGGAGCTGACGTTCACCAGGTCGGCAGCACCGCGCGGGTTCTGCTCGGCCGCCAGGAGAAGATGCGGAATGGCGGCCTTGGCGCAATACAGCAATCCGAGCAGGTTCAGATCGACCATCCGCTGCCATTCCTCGACCGGGGCGTCGAGGATCGGGCCGAGCAACATCACACCCGCGTTGTTGACGAGGATGTCGAGGGCTCCGTACTCGGAGACGGTGCGCTGTACCGCCGAGTCGGCAGCGGATCGATCGGTCACGTCAGCCTGAATGGTCAAGGCAGTTCCACCGGATTTCCGGATCTCGCGGGCGAGTTCGTCGAGGCGGTCCTCCCGACGCGCCACCAGGGCGACGGTCGCTCCCTCGGCAGACAGCGCACGTGCCGTGGCCGCGCCGATCCCGCTGGATGCCCCGGTCACCAGCGCGACGCTTTCGGCCAATCCGGCCCTCGCGATCATGGGGCCAGCCTAAGCGGGTGCCGGCAGGCGTCTTGACCCCGGACTGGGCTACGAGGCCGGGATTCTGTGTGGTCGGCTAACGTCTCGACGGTGGCGATGAAGGCGTGGCGGGTCCACGAACTCGGGAAGCCGGATGACGTCCTGCGGCTCGAGGACGTCGACGTGCCGACCCCAGCCGACGGTCAGGTGCTGGTCAAGATCAGAGCGGCCGCGCTCAACTTCCCCGACCTGCTGATGATCTCCGGCAAGTATCAGGTGCGCCCGCCGCTGCCGTTCATCCCCGGTGTCGAGCTGACCGGGGAGATCGTGGAGACCGGGCAACGCGTGATCGGCGGCCCGGCCGACGGGTTCGGCGCCTTCGCGGAGTACGCCGTGCTGGATGCCGCGGCCGTCTGGCCGGTGCCGGACGGGATGCCCGACGAGCAGGCGGCTGCCCTGTTCCTCACCTATCAGACCGGGCATGTCGGTCTGCATCGCCGAGCGCGGTTACAGGCCGGTGAGGTCGTCCTCGTCCACGCAGGTGCCGGGGGAGTCGGTTCGGCGGCGATCCAGCTGGCCAAGGCGGCCGGTGCCACGGTGATCGCGACTGCCGGAGGTCCGGAAAAGGTGGCGGTCTGCCTTCAACTCGGCGCCGACCACGCCATCGACTACCTGGCCGAGGACTTCGTCGGCCCGGTCAAGGAGATCACCGGCGGCCGGGGAGCTGACGTCATCTACGACCCGGTCGGTGGTGACGTCTTCGACTCCTCGCGCAAGTGCATCGCGTTCGAGGGCCGGATCCTCGTCGTGGGCTTCACGAGCGGGCGGATGGCCGATGCGCCGACCAATCACGCTCTGGTCAAGAACTACAGTGTGGTCGGGTTGCACTGGGGGCTGTACCGGACCCACGATCCGGCTCTGATCTCCGACGTACACGACGAGTTGTCCCGCTTATACGCTGAGGGCGCGATCAAGCCGCTGGTCTCGCAGACCCTTCCCCTGGCTGAGGCCCCACAAGCCCTGGCCGCTCTTGGCCGCCGCGAAACGATCGGCAAGGTCGTACTCACTCCGTAGTCCGGGTCAGAGCAGCGGGCCGGGCAGATGTGCGTGGGTCCGGCGTCGGCGCATCGTCACCTTGCGGGTGCCGTCGGCGTGCAGGAGCACCCTGGCCAGCTCCCACCCGCCGGTGTCAGCCTGTAACGACAAGAGCACCGCCGCGGATGCGCGGTCGGTGCCCGGTGGGATGCGCACGGGTACGTACTCGTACTCCGTGCGCAGACCCTTCATCCGCTGCATTGTTCGCTCAGAAGTCGATGGTCTGCAACACCCCAGTCATCCGGCCGACAACAAATATTCTCCGGGAGACAGGATCAATCGCGACGGTGTTGGGCTGGCGCACCGTAGGGAAGCGCGCAAGCTCCTTGGGCTCCCCGTCGGAGAGGTCGAAGCCGACCACCTCGTTCGTGGCCGTGAGCGTCACCCAGACGACATCGGCAGTGGCGGCATAGGCCAAGCCGTACGGCGTTCCCGGCAGCGGCAGGCTCCACAACAGCTCGAGCGGGTCGACGCTGAACGACAACAGCGCATCCCCTCGGGTGTCGGCGACGAGCAGGTTGCCCCGGATGTCGGCAACCAGGTGGGTGGGACCGGCACCGGCCGGCACCCGGCCGAGGCGTTCTCCGGCTGCGATGTCGTACACCGATAAGGAGAAGTCGGCGACGTCGACGACCCCGACCCGATCATCGACGGCAGCCAGACCGCCCGGCTGGGTCAGGTCGTCGAAGGTCTGGATCACCTCGCCGTTCTCGATCACGGACAACGTGCCGCCCATCTCGTCGCCGACCACGATCCGGCCGGATCCGACCTGCGTGGCATCGTGCGGGTACTCGCCGACCTCGGTGGTCGTCATCTCCCCGGTCGGGAGGGCGACCTGGATCAGCGTGTTCGAGTCCTCCCCAGGCACCAACACCGGGCCACCCGGCGCGGCCAACTGCAGGTGACGGGCATGGCCGGGCAGCACCACCTCGGCCTGAATCCCACCGGTGGCTCCGTCCACGAGCAGGAGCCGGTTCGGCTCCCGTACGGCAACTGCCAGCAGACCAGTGACCGCATCGAAGACCACGCCCTCGGGGTTCGAGGCCAGGTCCCTCACCTGTCCGGCCGGATCGACGGACAGCTCGGGAGAATCCGCCGGTTCGGCGGCACCCCGCGATTCAGGCTCGGCATCTCCAGCCGGGGCACAGGCAGCGAGCGAGATCAGCAGACACGAGCAAACCGCGAGTACGCCGAGGGGACGGGTCAGGGACCGGCACATGGCTGCTATGCCGGTGCGCTTACGCCGGGCAGTCACGCGTCCAGCTCGTCGGCGTCGGGCAGGCCACCGGGGGCGGAGACATCATCGAGGGCCCGCCGAATCTCCACGGGCAGCGTGAGCCCCTCGGCGGCGAGGGAGCCAGCCAGCTGACCGACCGTGCGGGCCCCCACGATCGGTGCGACGACGCCGGGCTGGTCGCGGACCCAGGACAGCGCGACGGCCAACGGTGAGGTGCCCAGGCCGTCGGCCGCGGTGATCACCACCTCGACGATCCGCTGATCATGCGGGGTCCGTAGCGGATCGACGAACTGACTCCATTCAGGGTGTGCGCCACGGGAGTCCGAAGGCGTGGCATGCCGGTACTTCCCGGTCAGCACCCCCTTCCCGAGCGGGGAGTACGGCAGCACACCCAGCCCCACGGCCTGGGCGGCGGGGATGACCTCGGCCTCGACACCGCGGCGCAACAAGGAGTACTCCACCTGATGGGACACGATCGGAACGCGGCCCGGCCAGGCCCGCTGCCAGGTGGCGGCCTGCGCCGACCGCCAGCCGTTGAAGTTGCTCACCCCGACGTAACGGACCTTCCCGCTGTCCACCGCGTGGTCGACGGCGGCCAGGGTCTCCTCCAGCGGGGTGTCCTCGTCGTCGGTGTGCAGTTGCCAGAGGTCGATGTGGTCCACGCCGAGCCGGTGCAAGGAACTGTCCAGCGCGCTGAGCAGGTGCCCGCGGGAGTTCCCTCGATCCATCCGCGCCGGCCCGGTCGACAAGCTTGCCTTCGTCGCCACCAGGATCTCGGCCCGCGCAACGGACCCACGCAACAACCGACCGATCGTGCGCTCGCTGTCCCCGTCGGCGTACACATCAGCGGTGTCGAGGAGCGTGCCACCGGCGTCGAGAAAGGCCCGGGTCTGCGCGGCCGCCTCGTCCTCGTCGGCGTCCAGGCCCCACATCATCGTGCCGAGAGCCATCCGGGATACGACGAGTCCACTGTTACCGAGCCGGCGCGCTTCCATGAGCGGCACCATATGCGCCGGGCCGCCGGGCGGTCGCCGTAAGGTCTGCTCCCGTGCGGCTAGGACTCAACCTCGGCTACTGGGGTGCCGGCAGCGACAAGGACAATCTGGCGCTGGCCCGAGAAGCCGACTCGATGGGCTACAGCGTCGTCTGGGCCGCTGAGGCGTACGGGTCGGACGTGCCGACGGTGCTCGCCTTCATCGCCGCGCAGACCAAACAGATCGACGTCGGCGCGGCGATCATGCAGATCCCGGCTCGTAGCCCGGCCATGTCGGCCATGACAGCGGCCACCCTGGACACACTGTCCGACGGGCGGTTCCGGATGGGTCTGGGAGTCAGCGGCCCGCAGGTCTCGGAGGGCTGGCACGGAGTCCGCTTCGACAAGCCGCTGGGCCGAACCCGGGAATACGTCGAGATCGTCCGGATGGCCCTGGCCCGGCAACGGGTCCGGTACGACGGCAAGCACTATGTGCTGCCGCTCCCGGATGGTCCCGGCAAGGCGCTGACCCTCACGATCAACCCGGCCCGGGAGGAGATCCCCATCTATCTGGCCGCAGTGGGACCCCAGAACCTCGAACTCACCGGGGAAATCGCCGACGGGTGGCTGGCGATCTTCTTCTCGCCCGAACACAGTGCCGAGCAGATCGCGGCCATCCAGACCGGTCGTCGCGCAGGCGATCGCACCTCCGATTTCGACATCGTGCCCACGGTGCCGATCTCGGTCGGGGACGATCTGCAGGTCGCCGCCGACCTGATCCGGCCGTACTGCGCCCTCTACATCGGCGGCATGGGCAGCCGCGAGAAGAACTTCTACAACGCGCAGGCGCGGCGGATGGGCTTCGATGCCGCAGCCACGGTGATCCAGGATCTCTACCTGAACCGCCAGTACGCGGCGGCTGCCGCTGCAGTCCCCTTCGAGTTCGTCGACTCCACGGCGCTGATCGGCCCGGTCGAGCGGATCGCCGATCGTCTCCATGCCTACGCAGACGCGGGCGTCACGACGCTGACCATCGCGGTGAACCATGGCAGCCTGGAACACCGACTGGCCACTCTCCGGGGGGCCGTCCAAGCCCTCGAGTCCGCTGGCCGAGGCTGACGGGGGTGGGGTGGTTCGAAGCGATCGTGCTCGGCTTGGTGCAGGGACTGACCGAGTTCCTCCCGATCTCGAGCAGCGCGCATCTGCGCATCGTTGGAGACCTGGCCGGCTGGGACGATCCAGGCGCTGCGTTCACCGCGGTCAGCCAGATCGGGACGGAGACCGCGGTACTCATCTATTTCCGCAGAGACATCGCGCGGATCGTCACGACCTGGGTCCGCTCCTTAGGCAACCGAGAGCTGCGCTCGGATCCGGATGCCCGGATCGGCTGGCTGATCATCATCGGCACGATCCCGATCGGGTTCTTCGGCTTCGTGTTCCGGGACACGATCACCGGCCCGCTGCGGGATCTGCGGATCGTGGCCACGATGCTCATCGTGCTGGGGATCGTCCTGGCCGTCGCTGACCGCGTGGGCTCCCGCGACCGCGAGCTCACCGAACTGACCCCCCGAAACGGTGTGGCGATCGGCTTCGCCCAGGCACTCGCCCTGATCCCCGGTGTGTCCCGGTCCGGAGCAACCACGAGCGCGGCACTGTTCCTCGGCTACACCCGCGCCGAGGCGGCGCGGTACGCATTCCTGCTCGCGGTCCCGGCGGTGCTGATCTCCGGGATCTTCGAGGCCTTCGACATCGGCGCCGAAGCCGACACCGCATGGCCGCAGACCATCGTGGGGACCCTGGTGGCCGGCGTGGTCGGATACCTGGTGATCGCGTACTTCATGCGCTACATCAGCACCCACACGTTCACCCCGTTCGTGATCTACCGGATTGCGCTCGGCGTCCTGGTCTTCGTGCTGCTGAGCACCGGCGAATTGACCCCGCGATGACCGCCCGCGGGCCGCTGGGCTACCCATAAGCTCCTGCTACCCCCGCAGTAAGCGGTGCACCCGAGCCGATTGGCTCACCTACGAAAGGGTTGGACACATGAGTCGAGGACGAGGCGTGTCCCTGTTCACTCTCATCTACTTGGCGATCGGCGTGGTGGTTGCCCTGACCAAGGGCTACAACACGTTCACCAACTTCTCCGAGATTCTCTCGTTCGTGATCGCGGTCATCCTGTGGCCGGCCGTCCTCTTCGGAGCTGACCTGCGGGTCAATGTGGGCGCGCTGGGCTGATCGGGCAAGCACGACGATCACTGATGACCACTGTCCTGCTGTTCCGGCACGGGCGTACCGAGGCCAATGCTGCCGGGCTGCTCGCGGGCTGGACCCCCGGCGTGGCCCTCGACGAGACCGGCCGGGCACAGGTCGAAGCCGCGGCCTCGCGCTTGCGGCCGATCCCGCTGGCCGCCGTCGTGTCCAGCCCGCTGGAGCGGTGCCAGCAGAGCGCGCAGATCCTCGCCCAGGGACGGGAGGGGATCGAGGTGGCCAACGACGACCGGATTGGCGAATGCCGGTACGGGGACTGGACGGGCCAGTCGCTCAAGACCTTGGCCAAAGATCCGATGTGGAAGGTGGTCCAACAGCATCCCTCGGCGGCGGTGTTTCCGGGTCCGGAGGGCGAAGGGCTGGCTCAGACTTCGGCCCGTGCCGTCGCGGCTGTCCGGGAGTGGAACGCACAGCTCGGCCCGGACGCAATCTGGTTGGCCTGCAGCCACGGTGATGTGATCAAGGCGGTGTTGGCCGACGCACTGGGTATGCATCTGGACATGTTTCAGCGCCTCATGGTCGAGCCTGCATCGGTGTCGGTGATCGTCTACACGCCGACCCGGCCGTTCGTGCTGCGCAGCAATGACATCGGCGGCGACCTGTCCGGACTCATACCGCCGAAAAAGACCCGCGGCAGGCGGCGTCGAGACCCCGCAGACGGCGCCGTCGGCGGCGGAGATTCCTACCGCGCTTCCGCGTAAACTCCCGTCCATGAGCCGGCAGCTGTACGTGTTCGACCGACCGCAGCGATTCGTTGCCGGCACGGTCGGCCAGCCGGGGGACCGCACCTTCTATCTCCAGGTCAGCGATGGTCCGCGGACGGTCAGCGTTGCCTTGGAGAAGACCCAGGTGAGCGTGCTGGCCGATCGGATGAGCGAGCTGCTCGACGAAGTGGCCATCCGGGAAAGCGCTGTCGTGCCGCCGGATGCGGTCGTGAATGACCTCGATCCGCTGCACAGCCCGGTGGACGAGGAGTTCCGGGTGGCGGCCATGGGGCTGGCCTGGGACGCGGACAATGCGGCCGTAGTTATCGAGGCGGTCGCCGGCGGGGATGGCGACGAGCCGGTTGACGAAGATCACATCCTGTCCGACGCCGATGAGGGCCCGGATGCCCTTCGGGTGAAGATCACCCCCGTGGCCGCCCGGGCGTTCGTGGATCGGGCTCGCCGGGTTATTTCCGCCGGCCGACCGCCCTGCCCGCTGTGCTCGCTCCCGCTGGATCCTGAGGGCCACATCTGCCCCCGGCAGAACGGCTACCGCCGCTGAGCCTGCCCAGCGGCGACACCAGTGGCGACGGGAGCGTCATAGACGAGCCGCAGGCCCTGGAGCTGCTCCGGACCGGCACCATCGAGGTCACCGGCCGGCTGGTGGATGCGAGCAACGTCACGTTGATCGCCGAGATCAGCACCGACGAGGAGATCGCCGAGTGCGTCTACAAGCCGATCGCCGGCGAACGCCCGCTCTGGGACTTTCCGGACGGGACCCTTGCCGGGCGCGAGGTCGCCACCTATCTGGTCTCAGCGGCCAGCGGCTGGCGGGTCGTCCCGCCCACCGTCCTGCGCGACGGGCCGTTCGGCCCGGGCATGGTGCAGCTGTGGATGGACGGCGAGCCAACCGTCGACCTGATCGAGCTCGCCCGCTCGGATCGGCCAGCGCTGCGTCGGATGGCCGTCCTGGACGTGGTGGTCAACAACGCCGACCGCAAAGGCGGGCATCTCATCCCGATGCCGGACGGGCACGTGTACGGCGTCGACCACGGCATCTGCTTCTCCACCTCCCCGACGTTGCGAACCCTGCTGTGGCGCTGGGCCGGCCGGCCGTTGAGTGACGAGGCCGTCGAGACCCTCGAGCGTCTGTCTGTCGAGTTGTACGCAGACCTCGGCGATGCCCTCGAGGAGCACCTCACCGTGACGGAGGTGCGACAGACCCGGCGCCGGGTGGCGGACCTGCTTCGTGCGGGCATTCATCCCGAGCCCTCCGGTGACTGGCCCGCGCTGCCCTGGCCGCCGATCTGACTCCGCTCCCCTTGGGTTAGCCGCCTCGGCTCGCATCTTCCGGTCGCGGCGCTGGAGCCGGGCTGGGGTCTGTCGTCTGCCGCCGCTGAAGCAGTACGACCGCTGCGACCACGGCCAACGCGCCGAGCAGCTGAAGCGGGCTGAGTCGATCGCTGAACAGGCTCACTCCGATCAACACTGTGGCGACCGGCTCCACGCAGGAGATGATTGATGCCGACGCGGCCCCGACCAGGCGCATGCCGGCGAAGAAGGCGGTGAGCGCGAAGGCGGTGGCGACGAGACCCAATGCGCCTGCCCACAACCACCCGGCCGGCTTGAAGTCGATCTCCGGACCGCCGGAGACGGCGTTGATCAGCAGGTACGTGGCGGCCGCGCCAGTGCACACGAATGCACTCAGCAAGATCCGGTCGAAGCTCTCATCCACCGCTTCCCCGACCAGGATGTAGGTCGCGTAGGCGAAGGCGGTCCCGAGCCCGAGGGTGATCCCGATCGGATGCAGTTCCCCGGATCCGGTACCTGATAACACCACCGCGACGCCGGCCAGCGCCAGTACCAGGGCGAGTAGGCGCGCCGGGGTCGCGCGTTCCTTGCCCCTGGCCAACAGGACGATGAAGACGATGACCGGGAACGTGTAGAGCAGCAGGGTGTTCAGGCTCGGCCCGTTATAGGGCAGAGCCGCGAAGTAAAGGGCGGATTGGGTGGCGTAGCCCACGCCGCCCAGAGCCAGGCCGACCACGGCGAGGCGTGGCTGCAGCAGCGACGGCCTGCGTACGGCCACGATCGCCCACAGGGCGACAGCGGCGACGACAAAGCGCATGAGCAGGAGCTCGGCCAGACCCATCCCGGCTGCATAGGCAGCGTTCGCCAGAAAGGGCAGCAAGGAAAAGGACAGCGCTGAACACAGGCACAGTGCGACTCCGCGGGCAGGGCCACCGCTGCCTCTGGCTCGGACGACCCGAATGAGCGCGCTCATCGCGGTCCGTCCCAACCGCCATGACCCATTGGGGCAGTCAAGCACCGATGCCCAAGCCGTTGAATCGTCGGCTCTTCTTCGGCACGTAGATGCGGCCGCGCTAGCATCACGATGAGCGAATCGATGCACAGACTGCTAGGGTCGCAAGCGTGCGTACCACGATCACACTCGACAGTGACGTCGCCGCAGCGGTGGACAGTGTTCGTCGTGAGCGCGATATGGGCGTGAGTGAGGCCGTCAACGAACTCATTCGGCAAGGCCTCGTCGCGCCTCGTGAAAGGGCGCGGTTCCACCAGCGCGCTGCAGCTTTGGGCCTGCGGCTCGAGGTCGCCAACATCGCAGATGCCCTCGAGCTCCTCGACGGAGTCCGCGCTCGCTGATGCTGGTCGACGCAAACATCTTGCTGTACGCAGTGGACAGCACAAGTCCATTCCACGCCCGCGCGGCAGACTGGATGTCGGAGCAACTGAATGGACCCCGGCGAGTTGGGTTTCCTTGGCAATCGCTGGTGGCGTTCCTGCGGATCAGCACGCATCCTCGTGCGTCGGCGCGCCCGCTGGCCCCGAAAATCGCAGCACGATTCGTCGAGGACTGGCTGGACTCGGATGTCGCCTGGATTCCGCAGCCCGGCCCCGGGCACGCGTCCGTGCTCGCGGGTTTGATCCGGACCCACCAACTGCGGGGGAATCTGATCTCGGACGCACACCTGGCTGCGTTGGCCATCGAGCACGGACTGACGATGTGTTCAGCCGACACGGACTTCGCTCGTTTCACCGAACTGGCGTGGATGAATCCTGTTCGCCCCTGACGCTGGCACTGCAGCGTCGTCTAGAGGGCTGACCCCGATACCGGCGGAGGGCGAACTAACCTCCCTGACATGCGTCCTTGGCCTGCCCCGCCGATTCCTCGGCTGCCCGGCGCCGGTCAGCCGCTACGGCTCTACGACACGGCCACCCGGGAGTTGCGCCCGACCGCGCCAGGTCGTACGGCGCGCATGTACGTCTGCGGGATCACGCCCTATGACGCCACGCATCTCGGGCACGCGGCCACCTATCTGGCTTTCGACCTGGTGCACCGGCTGTGGCTTGACGCCGGGCACGATGTGCATTTCGTCGAGAACGTGACCGACATCGACGACCCGCTGCTCGAACGGGCCGAGCGGGACGGAGATGACTGGATCGTGCTCGCCATGCGCGAGACTGCGCTGTTCCGCGAGGACATGCATGCGCTGCGCGTGCTGCCACCGCGGGACTACATCGGAGCGATCGAGTCGATCCCGTCGATCGGTCAGCTGGTGGACAAGTTGCTGACCGAACAGCAGGCCTACGTCCTGGATGACGGCACGGGTGACATCTATCAGGACATCAGCCAGGCACGACGGTTCGGGTACGAGTCCGGTCACGACGAGGGGACGATGCTGCAGTTGTCGGCGCAGCGCGGGGGTGACCCGGATCGGGCAGGGAAGCGGCATCGGCTGGACCCGCTGTTGTGGCGCGGCGCGCGCGACGGCGAGCCCTCCTGGGTTGGGCCGAGGGGACTGGGGCGTCCGGGCTGGCACATCGAGTGCGCAGCGATCATCCTCGACCGGCTCGGTGACGGCATCGACGTACAGGGCGGTGGCAGCGACCTGGCATTCCCACACCACGAGATGACGGCCTTGCACGCCGAGACGCTGACCGGTACGTGGCCGCTGGCTCGGCACTATGTCCACGCCGGCATGATCGCCCTGGACGGGGAGAAGATGAGCAAGAGCCGCGGCAATCTGGTGTTCGTCTCCCGGCTGCGCGGGGAGGGCGTGGACCCGATGGCCATCCGCCTCGCGCTGCTATCCGGCCACTATCGGACGGATCGTCCGTGGGGGTCGGAACTGCTCAGCACCGCACAGGATCGCCTGGCAACCTGGCGGCACGCGGCGTCATTGCCGAGCGGGCCTGCCGCCGACGACCTACTGGCAGCATTGCGCCGGCAGCTGTCCGACGATCTGGATACCCCGAATGCGCTTGGCTGCGTTGATCGTTGGGCGAAGATGACGCTTCACCGGGAGGGATCGGACCCTGACGCGCCCAGTCAGGTTGCATCCATTGTGGACGCTCTACTCGGGGTCCGGCTGTAGGACGATGAGCGACGCCTTCCTACTGCGTACCCGACAGGTGCGCGAGGCAGCCGAGCAAAGCCTGGCACCGCAGGCAACCCGATCGAGCGACAGCGCCGGCCGCGCTCGGCCAGAGGAGCCTGACGAGTTCCGTACCGCCTTTGAACGCGACCGCGACCGGATCCTGTTCACCAAGTCGTTTCGGCGGCTGAAACACAAGACCCAGGTCTTCCTCAACCCGGAGGGCGATCACTTCGTCACCCGGCTCACGCATACCCTGCAGGTCACCCAGGTCGCCCGGTCCTTGGCCGCCGCGCTGGGATTGAACCAGGATCTGGCCGAGGCGATCGCACTCGGGCACGACGTCGGTCATTCCCCGTTCGGCCACATCGGTGAGGATGCGCTCTCGCCGTACGTGGAGGGTGGCTGGCATCACGCCGCACAGAGCGTACGGATCTTCGAGGTCCTCGAGGAGAAGAATCTCAGCTTCGAGGTCCTGGACGGGATCCGCGCTCATTCCTGGAAGATCTCGCCGCCGCCGGCCACCCCGGAGGGTTCCTGCGTCCGGTACGCCGACCGGATCGCCTACCTGTCCCACGACGCGCTGGACGCGGTACGGGCGGGCCTGCTGGTCGAGGAAGATCTCCCCGATGACGTCCGCGCCCGATTCGGTCACCCGGGGTCGCAGATGGTCGGCTCGATGATCGATGCGGTGGTGTCTAACAGCGTGCTCGGAGACACCGTGTCCATGTCCGCGCCGGATCTGGCGGTCATGTCGGATTTCCGGAACTTCATGTTCGAACGGGTCTACTTCAGCGACCACCATCTCGAGCACAAGGCCGAGGCGATCACGATCATCCGGGACCTCGTCGAGCTGCATCACGCCAAGCCTGATCTCATGCCGGCCACCTACCGCGACCACGGCACGGACACCTTGAGCCAGGCAGTCGACTACGTCGCGGGGATGACCGATCGGTTCGCGTCCTCAACGCACGCCCGGCTCTGTCGCTGAGAGCATCGCTACCGGATACAGAACCCGGATGGCAAAGGGTTGACTGCCCTGTCCTATCTCAACGATATTTGACTCAATAGTTATGGAGGTAAGCGTGGCGCAACCTGACGTGGAACAGCGGGCCCGGATCTTCTCCGTGCTCGGTGACCCGCTGCGGTTGGCCATCGTCGACTACCTCGCCCTGGCCGACGCCGCGCCCGGCGACCTCGCCCGAGTCTTCGGCATCTCCACCAACTTGCTGGCTCATCACCTTCGGGTTCTGGAAGAGGCGGCCGTGATCCAGCGGATGCGTTCCGAGGGAGACCAGCGGCGATCCTACGTCCGGCTGCGGTTGGACGACCCCATCGTCGCGGCCCTCGACTACGGCGCGACGGTTGCGTACCGAGCGGCGGCGACGCCCGTACCGAGTGGGCTCGCCCCGGCATCGCGCGTGGTCTTCGTCTGTACGCACAACTCGGCTCGCTCTCAACTCGCGGCCGCTGTGTGGGGCGGGGTCAGCACCACCCCGGCCGCCTCGGCCGGCACCCATCCGGCCGGTCGGGTGCATCCCCGTGCGGTGTCGGTAGGCCGCCGGCACGGACTGCGGCTGTCCCGGGGTGCGCCGAAGCGCACCGACGAGGTCCTCCGCACGAACGATCTCGTGGTGGCCGTCTGTGACAACGCGCATGAAGAACTCGGCGGGCAGGACGGCTCGCACAGCCGGACGCGACTGCACTGGTCGGTGCGCGACCCGGTGCGGATCGACACCGATGAAGCCTTCGAGGCGGCATATCAGGAAATCGCAGTCCGAGTCGACCGGCTCGCTCACGTAATGTCAAAACCAAGGAGCAGCACATGACCGAGACCCGCAGTTGGGCGACCCTGAGCCTCGACGACAGCCTGGCTCTCAAGACGGCCACCACCCGACTCAGCACGGAATTCACCGACGTGTTCGGACCGGAGACCATCGAGAGTTTCTTGCACACTTCGTTCGACCAGTTCGCCGATTGAGCGACCGTCACCAGGTTCCTGCCGCTCATCGCCGAGCGGTTCGCGCGGCAACGGCTGCAGGCGTTGGCCAAGGTGGAGGGTCTGCATCTCGACGGCAAGCCCACAGTGCTTTTCCTGTGCGTACACAATGCTGGTCGCTCGCAGATGGCGATGGGCTTCTTCACCCACCTCGCCGGGGACCGTGCAGTCGCCTGGTCCGGAGGGTCCGCTCCGGATACCACGGTGAACCCGGCAGCGATCGAGGCAATGCGTGAGCGGGGAATCGACATCTCCGGCGAGTACCCGAAGCCCTGGACAGATGAGATCGTTCGCGCGGCCGATGCCGTGATCACCATGGGCTGCGGTGATGCCTGCCCCATTTTCCCGGGCAAGCGATACGAGGAGTGGGTTCTGGATGACCCCGCCGGCCTGGACGCGGCCGGTGTGCGGCCGGTCCGCGACGAGATCGAACGACGGGTACGGGCACTGCTCGCCGAACTCGAGGTGCCAGTCACGAGCACCGGCTACATCTGACGAGTTGCGGACATTCCGCCCCCACGGTCCCCGCGCACGAGAGCTTCTGCTTATCGTGCGGTGTGGCCGAGCCAGAGCAACCCGCCGGCCGACAGTCGGCGATCGCCGACTACGCGTTCTTGTCCGATTGTCACTCGGCCGTGCTGGTCGATCGGGCCGGGTCAGTCGACTGGTGGTGTGTGCCACGGTTCGATTCGCCGTCGGTCTTCGGCCGGCTGCTCGACCCCGCTGCCGGACATTGGGCGTTGCGACCGCTCGGTGAGTTCAGCTGCGAGCGCGGCTACGTCGGCGACACGCTGGTGCTGAGGACGGTATTCAGCACGGGTACCGGTTCGGCAAGCGTGACCGACGCGCTGTTGCTGGAGCCCGTGGCACGCGGTCACGACATCGGCAAGCGCAGTCCCCACGTGCTCCTTCGTCGCGTGGAAGGCCAGCACGGGATGCTGCGACTGCGCACCGAGCTGTCGCCCCGGATGGAGTACGGACGCACGGAGCCGCACCTTCGCATCGTCTCGGGAGGCGCGCAGGCCACCGGCGGCCCGGTCACCCTCACCCTCAGAACCGACGTAGCGCTGCGCGTGACCGACGGTGCAGTGGTCGGCGAGTTCGAGGTTGCCGCGGGTGAGGTCATGGAACTACGGCTGTCCTACACGCCGACGTTCGGAGCTGGGTTCGACTCCGCAGTTGAGGCCTCCCTCGACGCGACCCTGGACGGGTGGACGTCGTGGGCGTCCCAGCACAACGCCTACGACGGCGATTATCCCGAGCAGGTGCGGCGCAGCTCACTGGTGCTGCAAGGTTTGACGTACGGGCCGTCGGGTGCCGTCGTCGCGGCTGCCACCACATCGCTGCCCGAGACGATCGGCGGGATTGACAACTTCGACTACCGGTATGCCTGGCTGCGCGATCTGAGCCTCACGATCCGATCGCTGTGGTTGGCGGCCTGCCCCGACGAGCCAGGCCGGTTGTTCGGCTGGCTGGCCGGAAGTGCCGGTCACGTCAGGGATGAGCTCGTCCAGATCATGTACGGCGTCGAAGGCGAACGCGATCTGACCGAGCACGTTCTCGAGCACCTGGGCGGCTATCGCGGCAGCACACCGGTGCGGGTCGGCAACGCGGCATGGGAGCAGGACCAACTCGACGTCTTCGGGGAGGTGCTCGATGCGGCGCACCTGCTGCGCGACCAACTCGGTCAGTTCCAGGCGCCGACCCAACAACTGCTGGTCGCTCTGGCCAATCGCGCCGCGAGTACGTGGGAACAACCCGATGCCGGCATGTGGGAGGCCAGGGACAAGCAACGCCACTACACCTCCTCGAAGGTGATGTGTTGGGTGGCTCTGGATCGGGCCGTCGACCTTGCTCCCCGCCTCGGGGACGCGGCGGATCCGGCGGCCTGGGTGAAGGCCCGCGATGCGGTTCGGGCTGCGGTTCTCGATCAGGCCTGGAGCGAGCAGGCCGGCGCGTACACCGGAGCCTTTGGTTCCGACGATCTCGACGCCTCCGTCCTGGTGCTGCCGTTGGTCGGGTTCCTGTCGGGCGACGACGACCGGATGCGCGCCACCGTCAAGGCGATCGAAGCTGAACTGGGCGAAGGAGGCCTGGTACGTCGCTGGCCCAGCGACCGCAGCGGCTTCCTGATCTGTACGTACTGGCTGGTTGAGTGCCTCGTCCTGGCCGGTGAGCCCGACCGAGCCAGATCCTGGTTCCTCAGCGCCACCGCTCACGCCAATGACCTCGGTCTGCTCGCCGAAGAAGCAGACGTAAGAACAGGGGAGATGCTGGGTAACTACCCGCAGGCTTTCTCCCATGTCGGCCTGATCAACGCGGCCTGGCGCCTTGGCCAACCCGTCACCGACCCCTCATGAACGACCCCTCAGTGAACGATGACGCGAAGGAGCAGCACGTGGCAGCCAAACGCCTCGACGGCAAGACCGCACTCATCACCGGATCGGACTCCGGGATCGGTCAGGCGACGGCGGTGGAGTTCGCGAAAGAGGGCGCCGACGTCGTCGTGAGTTATCACACCGATTCCGCTGGTGCCAACGAGACCCGCAAGGGCGTGGAAGGCGAAGGCCGGCGAGCCATCGTGGTCAAATGCGATGTCAGCGAAGAGAGCCAGGTCGAGGCGATGTTCGACCAGGCGCTGCAGAGCTTCGGCACGCTGGACATCCTGATGAACAACGCCGGAGTCGACGCCTCGGGCACAAAGGTCGCCGAGCTGTCCACCGACGTCTGGGACAAGGCCATTCGCACGAATGTCTATGGCTACTTCTTCTGCTGCCGCCGCTTCGCCCAGATCCGCACTGCCGCGGGTGGAGAAGGCAAGGTCATCAATGTCACGTCCGTGCACGAGGACGTTCCGAATGCTGGCGGCGCGGACTACGACTGCTCAAAGGGCGCCATCCGGATGCTCACCCGGACCCTCGCCCTCGAGTTGGCACCGCTGAAGGTCAACGTCAACGGACTGGCCCCCGGGATGGTGCTGACGCCGTTCAACCAGGCGGCCATCGACGATCCGAAGCTGCTCGACGAGCAGGTGCAGAGCATTCCGTGGAAGCGTGCCGCGGAGCCGGAAGAGATCGCCCGGCTGGCGGTCTTCCTCGCCTCGTCGGATGCCGACTACGTCACCGGCGCGACCTATGTGATGGACGGCGGCCTGATGCGCAACCTCGGCCAGGGCGCGTGAGTTCCCAGGTGAGCCACCACGTGTCGTAGGGCCAGGGCGCTTCGCGTAGCGCTCGACCACCGGACCGACGCAGGGCGAATGGGTCGTCGCGCAAGGCCAGCAGCTCAGCGCGACGATCAACTCGGGCGAGGCTCGGGGTTGTGGAACAATGGAACAGCGGTTAGCGCTGAGACGATCTTGATCGAGTTTCCGACTCTTCGTGACTATCTTGGGGCGGCGGTGGGTCGCGGCTACCGTCGTGATTCATGCCAGTGGAGTTCCGAAGCGTGCATCGGCGCGCCCGACGCGGGGACCTACCCGACGGAATCTGATCCACCCGAGCCGAGCGCACGTGAGCTACGGGCGTGGGCCCGCGCTACCGGACTCACGTGCCCGACCGCGGCCGGCTACGACCCGAAATCCTGGCAGCCTTACACGACGCCAACACGTCATGACTGCCCGCAAGGGATCCCCAACTGAAACGGTGCCGTCTATCGCTTTTTCTGTCAAGATGGGGGCATGGCTCGGAAGAAGACGACGGTGTACATCGACGAGGCCCTGTTGCGGGCGGCGAAAGTGGCCGCAGCCCGCGCCGGCAAACGAGAGTACGAGGTGTTTGAGGAAGCGTTGCGCCGTCACCTGGGGTTCGCCGGGGCGGTCGAGCAGATCTGGGCGGGCATCAGCCCCGAACAGGCGCCCAGTGAGGAGGAGGCGGCCCGCATCGCGGCCGAAGAGCTGGCGGCCGTGCGCGCCGAGCGCTCCACCCGCAGGGTGGGCTGAGCCCTGCCCGAGCCCATCAAGGTGGTCATCGA
>JBPCPI010000265.1:0-26438 GCA_050999295.1 Geodermatophilaceae bacterium
AACCTTGTTGCCCGCAACCGCCTGATCCCAAGCGACCCCGTCATGCTGGACGGTCGGCAGCGGATCCGCGCTCACGCTCGGTGGCGTCGCCGGATCCGCGGGATTTGTCGGCGCAGTGTCCGCGGCAGCCGGGCTCACACCGCTCACGACGCCTAGGGCAAGGGCGAGCGCGGCAAGGATGGCGAAGCACAGCCTGGACCCGGCTCCAAGTGGGATCGCTGACAGTGACCGTGCCGATGGGACCGATGGGACCTGCGCTGTGACGATGATGACTCCCCGCAATAGAGACGCCCAAATGGCGTATGGACACACACTATGCGTTACGAGAGCGATGCGCTAGTCGGTTTGGCCCTTCTTTTTGATCGGATTTTGTAGCTTTGTGTTACTGGCAGCGAGATCCAGGACGTCGGCTACGACGCCAGATGGCCTTTTCGAGGGTCGCCCGCTCAGGGCAGGGCGCCGTTGAAGACGACGACCGTGGAGGTCGGCGAGTGACTCACCGTGACCGAGATGTCATCGCGCTCGTCCTCGGCAACCGAAAAGGTGTAGGTCCCCTGCGCAGCCTCGCCGGGATCCAGGAACCCGGTGAAGAAACTGTCCGCTTGGTTGCTGATCTGCGGCGCCGGGGTCAGTTCGGCGCCGAAATACAAGAAGACCGTGACCGCGTCGATGGGTAAGGGTTGGCTCGTCCCGTTGAACAGCCGCACGGTGACTTGGATGGCCGGGCCGCTGATCTCCCCAGGGCTGTCCCCTTCGACCTCCACGGCAACCAAGTCGACGAGTTCGGCGCTGACGTCGTCACCGAACTCGGCTGTCTCGTCCAGCGGCACCGGTTCCAGTTGCACAGGGAGATCTGGGACCGGGCTCTCGGAGGGCGCTGGCGCGTAGTCCGAGGTCGTAGGCGCCGAGGCCGAGGAACCAGCAGTCGGATTCCGGGAAGGCGCAGAGCCGGTGGCGCCCGGCTCCGAGGGATCCTCGCGATTGACTGCCCAGACGAGTGCCGCCACGGCCAAGAGGGCCAGGGCGACAACGGCGACTGTCCTGAAGCTGGTGATGGTCACGGGGCCGATGATGAACTATCGGAGGGCAGCCGGTCGCCGGGGGCGGCATCCAGCTTCTTCATATCCCGGAACCACTTCCCGCTGGCCAGTGCCAGGTACAGCGCGGTCAGCGCGAAAAGAACCGTGTAGGCGAGGAAGAACACGGCCGGATCGCCGAGCAGCAGGAAGATCAGGCACAGCAGGCCGTAGTCGGTGGGAATCACGATCAACGACCGCAGTACTGAAGCGGGTGGAGCCGCCACCATCGGGGTGGATGGGGCGTACCTCCGACGCAGCTGATCGTTGAGGATGTCGGCGAAGAAATGCACCGAGGCCACGATTGTGAAGCCCAACGGCACCAGTAGGGCCGGCCCACGCTCCAGGGGCTCGAAGCGGTACATCCCGACCGCGACCGCCAGATGCAGGCTCGAGATCTTCAAGCAGTCCACCATGTGATCGAGCCACTCGCCGGCCGGACTGCCGCCCCCTCGCAGCCGGGCGAGCTGGCCATCCGCCGCGTCGAAGGCGTAGCCGAGCACTAGGCATGCCGAGACCGCGAGTCCCAGCCCCCAGGAAGGCTCCACCAAGGCGAGCAGCGCAATTCCGCTGAACGTCCAAGCGGCACTGATCGCTGTGACCGCATCCGGCGAGAGTCCGAGATGGAAGGCCACCGCAGCCAGCAACCGCCCGAGCCGTCGATTGATGAACCGGGAGTACGCCGGTGCGCCCTTCCCACTCTTCTGAGCCGACCCGAGTGCTCCGATCGTCTGTCGCAGCGACTGTCCGGCCGGAGCGCGGGTCAGCTTGGCGCTGGGCACCGTCACGGGTTGCCCGTAGCTGGGTCGGTTGGAGTGCTCATGTGCGGTGCGCGCCACTGACTGTCCAGGCTGCTGCGGCGACCGCTGGGGCGCCGGGATGGCATGTCGCCTGCTGCCAGCCGTCGGCACAATCGCTCGTACTTGGCTGCCACGTCATCCCAGTCGTATGCACCGGCCCGATCGCGCAGCCTGGCGCCTTCCCGGCGGATGCGGTCGGGGTCGGCCTCTGCGGCCTGGAGAAGCCTGGCCAGTTCCTGTGGACTGCGGAAGTACCACCCGGCCGAGCCCACTACCTCGCGGTTGAAGCGTGCGTCGTAGGCGATAGTGGCTGCTCCGGCCCCGATGGCGCGTAGAAGTGAGGGGTTGGTTCCTCCCACCGAATGCCCGTGTAGGTAAGTGAACGAGCCGGCGTAGAGGTGATTGAGCAAGTCCTGGTCCCACACGCCGCCCAGGAACCGGACCCGCTCATCAGCGGCGCTGTGGACCTGCGCGGTATAGGCATCGGCATAAGGGGCCGAGCCGACCACCACCAGTGGACGCCGAGCCGAACTGAGCCGATAGCCGGCCACCATCTCGATGAGGTGGTTCTCGGGCTCGAACCGGGCCACGACTAGGTGGTATCCATCCGCGATCAAGTCGAGTTCGGCCAATCGATCAGAACCACCGTCGATGATCGGCGCCCCGTAGGAGATCAACTCGCTGTCGGCCTCGAAAACCTCGCGGTAATAGTCGGCGATTCCCTGAGCATCGGCAATGATGGCATCCGACCACCGGACCGAGAGTGCTTCCCCAACGCGGTAATAGCGCCGACCCACCCTTCCCCATTTCGTTCGCTGCCACTCGAGGCCATCGACCTGGGTAGCTACCGGGATTCCAGCAGCACGCAGGAGCGGGAGCCATGGCGCGTTAGCCGCATTGAACATGATCGCCACGTCGGCCCCGTGGCCGATGAGATGGGCTACCGAGGCGCTGGTGTGACTCAATGTTTCCAGGGACCGCCGCCGCATCGCCGGTCGATAGACCAGTCGCATCCCCTTGTAGTAGCTCGCAGGCTCGGACTCCCCCTCCACGCGTCGGCAGTACACGAGCACCCGGTGCCCGAGGGCTACGAGCCGTCCGCCGACCTCCTCGACGCACGTCTCGAAGCCGCCGTAGTGGGCCGGAACGCCACGCGTGCCCAGCAGGGCGATGCGTAACGGTCTTTCTCGACCCGTCCGATTCATGAGAACTCCGATGCGAGATGGTTGCGTCATCGACCCGAAGCGGTTGTCAAGGGATGCTCTGTCGATGGCCCGCCACGGTACCGGTAGCGCTGAGTCGGAGATGGGCGCTTCGCTCGGTGACGTCGCGGCGCGCGGAACCAGGATCACCCTGCTGACCCAGGTGCTGCGTTTCGTCCTGCTGATCACCGCTCTGATCGTGCTGGCCAGACTGCTCTCACCGGAGGACTTCGGCATCGTCGCGATGGTCACCTCGATCATCGGGATCGGCGGGATCATTCGCGACTTCGGACTGGCATCGGCCGCGGTGCAGTCCCGGACGCTGTCGCACGAGGAGCGGACGAACCTCTTCTGGGCAAACGTCGCGATCGGAACGACGTGTGCGGCGGTAGCCGTGCTGTGCATCCCGTTGATCGTCGGGCTCTACGACGAGCCGCGGCTGCGAGCCATCATCCTGACCCTGGCCGGGGTGTTCGTCGTCAACGGCGCGACCACCCAGTTCCAGGCCGAGCTGACCAGGGGTCTGCGATTTCGGGCGCTGGCCGGTGCCGACATCCTCGCCCAGGCCGCGGGGATCGCCGTCGCGATCACGATGGCCCTGCTGGATTTCAGCTACTGGGCCATCGTGGCGCAGCAGATCACGGTGTCTTTTCTGTCGCTCACGTTCATGGCTCTGGTCAGCCGATGGCGGCCCGGACTTCCGCGACGCTCGGTCTCGATCGGCCGGTTCTTCCGGTTCGGGGGCGGAGTCTTCGGTACCCAGGTGATCAGCTACCTGACCAGGAACGTCGACAATGTGGCCATCGGTGCGTACTCCGGCGCTGGCCCCCTCGGGCTCTACACCCGGGCCTACCAACTCCTGATGACTCCGCTCAACCAGCTCAACGCGCCCATGACCAGGATCGCCCTCCCGGTGCTTTCCAGAGTCCAGGACGACGATGAGAGCTACGGTCGGTATCTCGCGAAGTCCCAGCTGTTCGGCTGCTATCTGACTGCGACGCTCTTCGCCGTCTCGGCCGGCCTGGCGGTACCCCTCGTCGACATCCTGTTCGGGCCGCGTTGGGCCGAGGTCGCGCCGATCTTCGCGATCCTGGCCCTTGGCGGAGTCTTTCGGGCCATGGACCAACTCGCGTACTGGATCTATCTGTCCCGGGCGCAGACCGGCGCGCAGCTTCGGCTGTTCCTGATGACCGGGCCGGTGATGATCGTCATTATCCTCGCCGGTGTGCCCTGGGGACCGGTCGGTGTGGCAGCCGGGTGCTCGGTGGCGTACACGATGCATTGGGGGGTGTCGCTGTGGTACGTCGGTCGCAAGGCCAGGGTCGACAGCGCTGCATTGTTTCGTACGGCAGCGCGATCTGTGCTCCTGGTGAGTCTGCCGAGCGGTCTGCTGGCATTCGCAGCCGCAGTGCTGGTCGAGGGGTCGATCGCGCAGCTAGCGCTGGGCATGCTCGTCGTGATCGCCTACCTTGCGGCGGCGGTCATCCTGATCCCGTGGGTACGTCGCGACGCAGGCATCATCCTGGATCTCCTCCGCCGGGCCTTTGGCCGCAAGTCGGCAACCTGAGTGCGCTCGGCGGGTGCATCTCCATCGACCCACCGAGCGCGTCCTGGCTGAACTAAGCCCCGCGGGTCACGGTGACCTGAACACCGGTGTCGGTGTAGACATTGTTCGTCATCGTGACCGGTGACGTCGTGGGGGCGATGACCCCACAGGGGTAGTTTCTCGACCCACCGAACAGGTTGCTCTGGACGGCGAAGAGCTCGATCGGGCCCTTGCCCTTCTCGCTGAGGTTGATCGAGCACCAACCTTCGGAGATCCAGTTGCCGCTCACGGTGACCTCGCGGGTCCGGTCGAGATTCTGGGTCACCTGGATGGCGGCGTTGTAGGCCCCGGTCAGGGTGTTGCCCCGGACCGTGATGTTGCGCCCACCCTCGATCTGGATGCTGTCGTCGTGGGTGTAGCCGTCCGAGTAACGCGAATCCGGCACGTGGACATTGCCGTGCAGCCAGGAATATTCGACCGTGGTGTTGTCTCCGTGAATTTGGACGGTGTCCACGACGTTGGAAATATCAAGGCGCGTGGCCGTGAAACCTTTCCCCTTCAGACCGTCGAGATTATTGGAGGGGAAAGCTCCCACCAGTGTCGTGTCCTGGATCACCAGATTGACATTTCCGTTGTAGGCGGCAATCAACGACATGTTCACCGCACCAGGATCTCCACCGCGAATGACCGAGTTCTTGATCGTGACGTTGTCTGCCTTCACCGTGACGAAGCCGTAAATATCCATGGCGTTGATCACGGTGCCGGGGGTGGTGATGGTCAGGTTGCCGTCGTACCGCGTCAGCACCGTGCCATCCGGCACGCCGGTGTTGCTCGCATTGGGCTGTCCCGACGGTGGGGGTGGCGGCGGAGGTGGCGGTGAAATGGGGGAGGCCGTTTCCATGTACGCGTCGGACAGGTAGGCATTCCGGTCGCACGTGGCGGTTGCGCGGTCGTTGGTCATGACGATCCTGACCTGATGCGCTCCTTGAGGGAACGACGATCCGAGAACGTACTTGCGGTAGATGGTCGCGCTCCTCAGCACAGCCGATCCTACGGCCACGCCGTCGACCGAGACGCTGATGCTCGCCGGGCCGTTACAGCCATCGCTCTTACCGCGGACCACAATTGCGCCGGCACCGGAGACCGTCGTGGTTGCCACACTGGCGTTGGACCACAGCGCCGCATGCGTCCCGGAGGATGGCATCGGGGTTCCGTCTGCTGGTCGGATGGACCCGTTCTGCACCACGAATTGTGCGGCCTCGACCGCATTGGCGCTACCGGCAAATAATGTTCCGAGGGCGGCCATAGCCGCTATGAGAATCGTCAGCAATAGCTGGTTTTTGCGCATGAGAAATCCCCCGTATTAAGACAAGAAAAGAACCCGCAGCAACTCGGCGGCTGTCTCGACCCGTTCGACGAGATTATTAAAGGCTCCGCGTCCAGCGGGCCAATGGCCCCTGGAACAATACTCGCGCTCTCTTCAGCGGTTATTACTGACATCTTTGAGATCGTCATTGCCAAGCAGTCAACAGCGAGTCAGCGCTCTCCGTCGTGCTGTGTGGGTAACTCCACCTCCCCGCCCCCGAGCGGTTTCGATGCCAACGACCTCACTGTGCGTACGCAGACTATCACGAAGAGTGATACTGCGCCAGCCCAGTGATCTTGCCGTAAGTGGGCAGGGCCTAGGGCCGGGTCACCTCGACCGTGCGACCGCTGTCTGCCCAGACGTTGTCGACCATCACGACAGGCGAGCTGGTCGGTACCAGCACCGCGCACCCAGTGACGGCTGAGGCGCCGAACACGTTATTGGAGACCAGCAGACCCTGGATCGGGCCACGCCCCTTTTCGTCGACGTTGATCGAGCACCCCCCGCCGGAGATCCAGTTGGCGATGATGCGGATATCGGCCGACGTGCTCACATTCTGGGTGAGCATCACCGCGGCAGTACCGGCGTCCTCCATCGAATTGTGAAGGAGCAGGATGTTGCGCCCGCCCTCGATCTGGACGCTGTCATCATGGGTGACCCCGTCCGACTTGCGCGCGTCGGCCAGGTGCAGGTTGTCGTGTAACCAGGAATCCTGAACGGTCGAGTTGTCACCCAAGATCTGGACGGTGTCCACGACACCGGAGATGTCCAGCCTGAGTGCGGTGAAGTTCTTTCCCTTCAGCCCGTCGAGATTATTGGACCGAACGTCACCGACGAGGGTGGTGTCCTGGATCACCAGGTTCAGGTGATCGCCGTAGGCCGAGATCAGGGCCTGGTTCACCGAACCCGGATCGCGGCCCCTGATGACCGAGTTCATGATGACGACGTTGTCGGCACGGACGTCGACGAACCCCCGGATGTCCATGCCGTCGATCACCGTGCCGTCCTGGGTGATGGACAGGTCGCCGTTGTACTGCTGCAGCGCCGTGCCGTCAGGGACGCCGGTGTTGTCCGGGCCGGGCTCCCCGGACGGCGGAGGCTGGGGCGCCGACGGTGGCGGCTCGGGAGCCGGTGGTGGAGCCGGCGGCGCCGGTGGGGGCGGCGGCGGCGCCGGTGGGGGCGGTGGGGGCGGCGGCGGCTCGGGAGCCGGGGGTGGCTCGGGAGCCGGCGGTGGTGGTGGCTCGGGAGCCGGTGGTGGGAGCGGCGGCGGAGCGGGCGGTTCTGGCGGGGCTGGCGGCGCTGGCGGAGCCAGCGCCGGCGGCTCGCCGCGCTGTTCCATCGCCACAAAAGACAGGTGGGCGTTGCGGTCGCAGTAGGGCGGTATGTACCGATCGTTGATCATGACGATCTCGACCCCATGGACGCCCTCTTGGATCGGCTCGCCGATGACGTACTCGCGATAGGTCGTGGAACTCCGAAGCGCAGCCGTGCCCATCTCGACGCCGTCGACGGAGACGCTGATCGTCGGCCAGCCCAGGCACCACTCACCCATGGCGGCGACGATCAGGTGCCCGGCGCCCTCGACCGTTGTGGTGGCCGAACTCCGATTCGCCCACAGCGTCGCGTGCGTGCCCGAGTCCGGAACTGGCGAACCAGTGGCTGGCCGGATGGAGCCAAACACCAGGTCGAACTGGGACTGCGGATTCGCCGTCGCGCTGCTGGCCAAGGCGGTCCCGCCGGCCGCCATGGCCGCCACGACGATCAACAGCAGCAGTCGCTTGACGCTCACTGAGGGCCTCTCAGTAGGTTGTTCGCCAACAATTCGGTCTCGGCCCCGTTACTGAACCGAGACCTTAGACGAGGCCGGACCGGATGCGCCAACGCACCCTCAGGTTGAGGTTTAGCGAAGCGCTGCCAAGACTGCCTTCCGCAGGTCCTCGCGGCACACCAGGAGATCAGGCAAATAGGGATCAGCCTGGTTGTAGCTGAGCTTCGAACCGTCGAGACGACTGGCGTGCAGTCCGGCCGCCAGCGCAACCGCCACCGGAGCGGCCGAGTCCCATTCGTACTGACCGCCGCCGTGCAGATAGACATCGGCCTCGCCGAGAATCACTGCGGACACCTTCGCTCCGGCCGACCCCAGTGGTAGCAGTTCTGCGTTGAGTGCCGTGGCAACCGCCTGCGCCTGGGCAGGTGGCCTGGTCCGGCTTACGACGATCCGTGTTCGTCCTGGATTGGCTTGGGGGGCAGCAACACTCGGAGTAGCAAGCGTGATCCCGCGACCGGGCAGCGCCACTGCGCCAACCGGTACGAACCCATCTATCCAGAGCGCCACATGCACCGCCCAGTCGCTACGACCCGCCTCGGAGAATTCGCGTGTGCCGTCCAACGGGTCGATGATCCACACCCGCGACCTGGTCAATCGCGTCGCGTCGTCACGCGCCTCCTCGGACAGAACCGCGTCGTGCGGGCGAAGCCGCCGGAGGTGGCCGGCCAGCAGGTCCTGAGCTCCCCGATCACCGGCCGCACGGAGTGCGCCTGGATCAGCGAATCCCTGCTCGGTCCGGATCTCGAGCAATCGGCGGCCGGCGGCTGTCGCCAGGGCGGCGGCCACGATGTGATCGTCGGCAGTGGGGAGGACAGCGTGGAGGAGCTCTGCAGCTGCGAAGGTGTCGGGCATGTCCGCAGTCAGCTGTCGCCGTCGAAAAGGCTGGTGACCGAACCGTCCTCGAATACCTCCCGGATAGCCAACGCGAGCAGCGGAGCGATCGAAAGCACCGTGAGCTTGTCGAAACGGCGCTCCTCGGATATCGGCAGGGTGTTGGTCACCACGACGTCGCTGATCCGGCTGTTCTTGAGTCGGTCGACGGCCGGCCCCGACAGGACCCCGTGGGTCACCGCGACGGACACCTCGGCAGCCCCGGCCTCGAACAGGGCATCCGCGGCCTTGCAGACCGTTCCCGCGGTGTCGATCATGTCGTCGACCACGACGCAGTGCCGACCGGCGACATCACCGACGACGCGGTTCGCCACGACATCGTTGGGCCGCGTGATGTCCCGGGTCTTGTGGATGAAGGCCAGCGGCACGCCACCCAGACGCTCGGTCCAGCGCTCGGCGACCCGGACGCGCCCGGAGTCGGGGGAGACCACGGTGATGTCCTTGTCATGCCAACGCTCTCGGACATGCTCGACCAGCAGGGAGAGCGCGAAAAGGTGATCCACGGGCCCGTCGAAGAAGCCCTGGATCTGGGCCGTGTGCAGATCGACGACCATCAGCCGGTCTGCGCCGGCGGTATGGAAGAGATCAGCGACCAGCCTGGCGGAGATCGGTTCCCGGCCGCGGTGTTTCTTGTCCTGACGCGCGTACGGGAAGAACGGTACGACCACCGTGATCCGCTTGGCCGAGGCGCGTTTGGCCGCATCGACCATGATCAATTGCTCCATCAACCAGGTGTTGATGGGGGCGCTGTGGCTTTGGATGATGAACAGGTCGCTTCCGCGTACCGATTCGTCGAAGCGGACGTAGAGTTCCCCATTGGCGAACTCGTAACTGGTCGTCGGCGTGGGTGTGACGCCCAGCCGGGCCGCTATGTCATCGGCGAGCTCAGGAAAAGCCCGGCCGGACAACAGCATCAGACTTTTGTGAGTCTGCTGGCGCATCGTTGTCATTGCTGCCCCTGACCGCTCGCTTCGACCGTACCCGGTGCTGAAACAGGTCGGCCTGACTCCTCGGCAGCCCGGGCCGCTTCGGCGGCCGGCGTACCCGGACGCCGCAGCCGGACCCAGCCGGTGATATTGCGCTGCTTGGCCCTGGCCACCCCCATGGCACCGGGCGGTACGTCATCGGTGATCACCGATCCGGCCGCGGTGTAGGCACCGTCGCCGACACTGACCGGCGCCACGAACATGTTGTCGGCACCGGTGCGCGCGTGGCTGCCGATCACGGTCCGGTGCTTGGCAACCCCGTCGTAGTTGACGAACACGGTGGCCGCTCCGATGTTGGTGTGCTGGCCGATGCTCGCATCACCGACATAGGAGAGGTGCGGAACCTTGCTGCCCCGCCCGACCTCGGCGTTCTTGATCTCGACGAAGGCTCCGGCCTTGGTCTCGGGACCCAGCCGGGTACCAGGCCGCAGGTAGGTGAACGGGCCCACTTCGGCTCCAGGGCCGATCTCAGCCCCAGTCCCGTGGGTACGCACGACCGAGGCTCGAGCGCCAACGACGCAGTCGGTGAGCGTCGTGTCCGGCCCGACGACGGCGTACTGGTCGACTGCGGTAGAGCCATGGAGGTGGGTACCCGGCAGCAGCCGCACGTCCGGGCCGACCGTGACATCCACGTCGATCCAGGTCGTCTCCGGATCGATGATCGTGACGCCCGCGGCCATGTGCCTGCGGAGCACCCGTTCGTTGAGTGTCCGGCCGCGCGCGGCGAGCTCGATGCGGTCGTTGCAGCCGAGGACATCGGCGGGATCGGCTGCGACGTGTGCGGCGACGACGTCTCCGGCGGCGACCAGCGGGCCCACCGCGTCGGTGAGGTACCGCTCCCCTTGGGCGTTGCCCGAGCGCAGCTGATCCAGCGCCGCGATGAGAGCCGCGCGGTCGGCCACGTAGGCACCGGCGTTGACCTCGTCGATGGTGAGCTGCCCGGTGTCGGCGTCGCTGTGTTCGACGATGCCGATCGGCGCGCCGCTGTCGTCGCGGATGACCCGGCCGAGGCCGCGCGCGTCCGCAACCCGCGCGGTCAGGACCGTCAGCACGGCTTGGGTCGCGAGGTGGGTGTCCACCAGGCCGGACAGGGTCTCGGGTGTGAGCAGCGGCGCGTCACCGTTGATGATCAGCACCGGTCCCTGGCCTCGTACCTGCTCGAGAGCCAGCCGGGTGGCGTGCCCGGAGCCGAGCTGTTCTTCCTGCACCACGGTCTCCGCGTCGGGCGCGATGTCGGACAGGTGCTCGGCGACGGCCTCCCGACCTGCCCCGACAACGACCAGCCGTTGGGCCGCACCCAGCGGTGCGGCGGCGCCAAGCACGTGACCGAGCAGGCTCCGTCCGCCGATTGGGTGCAGCACCTTTGGGGTGGCCGACCGCATCCTGCTGCCGATTCCGGCGGCAAGAACCACCACGGCGGCCAGGCCTGGTGGGCTCACTCGCGACCCCCTCGATCGATGACGCTCGGACACCAGCTGTGCCGGCGATCTGGCTGGGGGACTCGGACTCGAACCGAGACTGCACGGCTCCAAAGGCCGGCGGGCTGCCGATTACCCCATCCCCCATCGCCAATGGGCTGGAGTCCAGACAGCCAGCGCAGCGGGCAGCCTGCTGACCTGGCTGGGGGAAGTCAGTCTAGACAGCCAGCGCAGCGGGCAGCCGCCGCCATCAACCTACGCCTGCGTAAGTTACGCTACCGTAGGCTACATGACAATGACAGCTTCGCCGGCACCACCCGCGACCAAGGTCGGCGATCGAGCTCAGCCGATCTATAGCAAGACCAAGGGCTTCTGGGAGCAGGCAGTCCTCTATCTCTTCGTCATCGTCCCGTTCGTCGCCTTTATCGCCGCCGTACCCCTGATCTGGGGGTGGGGTATGGGCTGGCTCGATGTCGGGCTCCTGGTCGGGATGTTTGCCATCAGCGGGCACGGCATCACCGTCGGCTTCCACCGGCACTTCACCCATGGTTCGTTCAAGGCCGTGGCGCCGCTGCGCGCGGCGCTGGTCGTGGCCGGGTCGATGGCCATTCAGGGACCGGTCACCCAATGGGTTGCCGACCACCGGCGCCATCACGCCTTCAGCGACCGGGCGGGCGACCCGCACTCCCCGTGGCGATACGGGGATACCGTCCGCGCGCTGACCAAGGGCCTGTTCCACGCCCACATCGGCTGGCTGTTCGATCGCAACCAGACCAATCCAGCCCGCTACGCACCGGACCTGCTCAAAGATTCCGTCGTACGGCGTACCGGCGCATGGTTCATTCTCTGGGCCTTTCTTGGTCTTGCGCTGCCCGCAGTTCTCGGTGGCCTGATCACCATGTCGTGGATCGGTGTTCTCACCGGGTTCTTCTGGGGCGGCCTCGTGCGGGTCGCGGTACTGCATCACGTGACGTGGTCGATCAACTCGATCTGTCACCTGGTCGGCGCCCGACCGTTCGCCGCCCGCGACAAGTCAGCCAATGTCTGGCCGCTGGCGATCCTGTCGATGGGCGAGTCCTGGCACAACCTGCACCACGCCGATCCGACGTGCGCCCGACACGGAGTTCTGCCCGGCCAGATCGACTCCTCTGCCCGGTTGATCTGGCTGTTCGAGAAATTCGGCTGGGTCCGCGACGTCCGTTGGCCGGACCCGGTGCGGCTGGCTGCCAAGCGGGTGGCACCGTCACCGGCATGACCGATACCGCTGTGCCCGTACGGGTTCGGATGACGGGCGCCCAGCGGCGTCAGCAGTTGCTCGATGTCGGCCGAGCGTTGTTCGCTGAACGTGGCTTCGAGGCGACCTCGATCGAGGAGATCGCAGCACGGGCCAAGGTGAGCAAACCCGTGGTGTACGAACACTTCGGCGGCAAGGAGGGCCTCTACGCCGTCGTTGTCGACCGGGAGATGCAGCGGCTACTCGGAAACTTCAGCTCCGCCCTCCAGGGCACCGACCCCCGAGAGTTGCTCGAGCAGGCAGCATTCGTCCTGCTGGACTACATCGAGGACGAGACCGACGGGTTCCGCATCCTCATCCGCGATTCCCCGGTGGCCAGCACAACCGGCACGTTCTCCTCGCTGATCTCCGAGATCGCCAGCCAGGTCGAGTACATCCTCGAGCGTCAGTTCACCTCCCGCGGCTACGAGTCGAAGCTGGCCGGCCTGTATAGCCAGGCGTTGGTGGGCATGGTCGCGCTGACCGGGCAGTGGTGGCTCGAGGTGCGTACACCCAACAAGCACGAGGTTGCAGCGCACCTGGTGAACCTCGCCTGGAACGGGCTTTCCCACCTCGAGGGCAAGCCGGTCCTGACTGGCCCCCGCGACTGAGAGCAGCGACTAGGCCGCGAACACCCCGGCGCGAAAGGCGGAAGCCAACATCGGGCGCCAATCGCCCAGCGGAGCCATGCCGGCACCGGCCCACCGGTCATGGCCGAGCACGCTTCGGGCCGGGCGGGGCGCCGGCCGGGCAAACGCTGCACTGCTGACCGGCCGAACTCGAGCCGGGTCCAGGCCGGCTTCGACGAAGGCAGCCTGGGCCAGCCCGAACCAACTGGTTTCACCTCCCGCGGTGGCGTGGTACCTGCCGGGCTTGGGTTGTCGCTTGCCGATCTCCACCATCCGCTGAGCCAGCTCGTGGGTCCACGTCGGCTGCCCTACCTGATCGTCGACCACCTCCACCGTCTCGCGGGTCGCAGCCAGACCTAGCATCGTGGATACGAAGTTTCGTCCGTGCCGCCCATAGAGCCACGCGGTCCGCAGGACGTAGCCGGTCTCGGGGCACAGCTCGAGCACTGCCTGCTCACCTTCCAACTTGCTGCGGCCGTAGGCGTTGATCGGGGCGGTCGGCGCGTCCTCGGCGTAGGCCGACACGGTCTCCGCAGCGCCACGGCCCGGGGGCGGGCCACCGAACACGTAGTCGGTGGAGATATGCACCAGCAAGGCTTCGGCGGCACGGCACGCCGAAGCAAGCACCCGTACACCTGCGCCGTTGACTGCTCGCGCCTGCTGCTCCTGCTCCTCGGCATGATCAACGTTCGTCCATCCCGCCGCGTTGAGGACGACCCCGCGGGGCCCCAACTGAGACACTGCCCGCCGCACCGCAGCGGCGTCGGTGATGTCCAACGCGGCCCGATCGGCTAGGTGCACTCCGCTCGAGGAGTCCTCAGCCAGCATCTCGGCCACGTCCGAACCGAGCATCCCGCCGGCCCCGGTGACCAACCAACCGGTGATGGGGCGCTCTCGACTCACGGGCGCCGAGGCTACAAGATCTACGAAATTGACATCCGGTTACGACGTCAACACGCTGCGTGTTCGTTACCCTTCAGTACGTGCGGGGAATTCTGCTGGCCGGGGGTAACGGCTCTCGGCTGTCCCCGATCACTCGGGCAGTGTCCAAGCAGCTCATGCCGGTCTACGACAAGCCGATGATCTACTACCCGCTCTCGACGCTCATCCATGCCGGGATCCGGGACATCCTGGTGGTGACGACACCCGAGGACACCGCGCGCTTCGCCGGCCTGCTGGGTGATGGCACGGACCTGGGCCTTTCGATCTCCTACGCCATCCAACCCCGACCTGAAGGAATCGCCCAGGTGTTCCTGATCGGCGCCGACTTCATCCACGGAGAGCCGGTCGCCCTGATCCTGGGCGACAACATCTTCCACGGCGTCGGGCTGGGCGAGCAGCTACACGCCCAGCAGGCCGTGGATGGCGCCACGGTCTTCGCCTATCAGGTCGCCGACCCGCAGAGTTACGGCGTGGTGGAATTCGGCGACGACGGTTTAGCCGTCTCCATCGAGGAGAAGCCGAGCGCGCCCAAGTCACGGTACGCGGTACCCGGGCTGTACTTCTACGACAAGCAGGTGGTCGAGATCACCCAGGGCCTGCAACCCAGCGATCGCGGTGAACTCGAGATCACCGACGTCAACGAGGCCTACCTGCTGGCTGGACAGCTTCGGGTCAGCATCCTGTCCCGCGGCACTGCATGGTTGGACACCGGCACCTTTGCCTCGCTGATGTCTGCCGCTGAGTACGTGCGGGTCATCGAGGAGCGCCAAGGGCTCAAGATCGGCTGCATCGAAGAAGCAGCCTGGCGTCAGGGTTTCATCGATGACGCCGCCCTGGCCGCGCTCGCCGAGCCGTTGCGCGCGAGCGGGTACGGCGATTACCTCCTTCAGCTCCTCGACCCGGCCTGGTCCGCGCCTGCGCAAGACCTGGACTGACGTGCAGATCCGTGCACTGTCGATCCCCGGCACCGTAGAGGTCATCCCGCAACAGCATGGCGACAGCCGTGGAGTCTTCCTCGAGTCCTACCGCGCTGACCGGCTGGAAGAGGTGATCGGCCATCGCTTCGCCTTGTCCCAGGCGAACCTGTCGGTCTCGGCGCGCGGCGTCGTACGGGGCATCCACTTCGCCGCTGTCCCGCCCGGTCAGGCCAAGTACGTGACTTGCGCCAGCGGACGGGTCCTCGACGTGCTGGTCGACCTGCGGGTCGGCTCGCCCAGTTACGGTAGGTGGGAAGGGGTTGTTCTCGACGACGTCGACCGGCATGCGGTCTATCTCCCCGAGGGTGTCGGACACGGCTTCTGCGCGATGTCCGACAGTGCGACAGTCACCTATCTGTGTTCCGAGCCCTACGCCCCCGAGCGCGAACACGCGGTCAACGCCTTCGATGCCGAGCTCGGCATCGAATGGCCGACCGCCGATGTGACGACCTCGGAACGCGACGCCGCCGCACCCAGCCTGGCCGATGCGCGGCGCGCGGGGCTCCTCCCGGAGTACGCCGAGTGCACGGCCTACACCGAGCAGCTGCGCAGCGTCGAGCGCTGAACTCAGTCCATGAGCACCGGCTGCCCGGTGAGCACGGCCAGGATGTTCTCCCACGCCGTCGAGCCTCTCGCCAGCACACCGCTGTGGGCGGACGGGCCGCTGATCTCCGTGCCATCCAGGTAGCCGCCGGTGTCCAACACGACCACCGAGTCGATCGCGGTCGGTGGGAGGCCGTGGAACAGCGGTCCGCCGTAGGGCACGACGTCCCACGGGGCCACCATGGCGAAGGTCTGATAGTTCTCCAGCGCGTCCATGACCTCCAGCGGCTCGTCACCGATGCCCGGGGAGTTCACGAACAGCAGATTGTCGGCAGCCAGTCCTGACGTGCTGGCCATGGCCACGGTCAGTCCGCCGTAGGAGTGCCCGATCACCGTGACAGGTACCTCCACGAGGGGCTGTTGATCGTCGATCTCCTGTTGGACCGCGTAGCTGAAATCGACCAACGGCCCGACGAGATCCGCTGCGTAGTCATCGGTGAGAGCGGTGGGAACACCGTCCGGGAAATCGCCTCCTGTCCAGACGATCATCGCGGGCTGCGTCCCGTCGTGCGCCGCTTGTTCGACGAACCCGGTGGCGCTGTTGGACTGATTGAACATGTCCGGGATATCGGTGCCCACTCCCGGGACGAAGATCCCGACGTCATCGGTTTCCGGGCTGATCGTGCCGACCAGCTCCGCCCAGGATCCGTCACCACTCGGGTCGAAGTACACGATCTTGCGGCCCTGATAGTCCGGCCATGGTGGACCTTCCGGATTGCCGTAGTCGACTGTGGTCTCTTCGAGCAGCAGCTCGTACTGCTCGATCCGGGCGTCAAGGTCGGCCAACCGTTGTTGGGCGGCAACGGCGTCGGCCTGGTAACCGGCCTCGTAACCGGGCGTCTCGGGTACTGCCTGCGCGGCCTGCGCGGCCTGCGCAGCCGACGCGGCCACCGCGGGGCGCTGCGCCCGGGCCTGATGTAGGGCGTCGGCCACCCGGATCCGGTTGGCCGCGATGCGATGCTCGAACGGCATCCCGTTGAGGTTGCCCACCACAGCCGGAAACAGCGCTGCCAACATGGCCAGCTCCGGCGCTGGGATGCCGGCCAGGATGTCGGCCACCTCGGCCACCCGCTCGGCGCTAGCTGCGCCGTAAGCAGCTCCGGCGGAGTCCCCTCGCAACATCATTGCCGCCAGAGCCAGCGCTGCCTCGAAGGGATCCGGGGACGTCAGGTCCGGTCGTCGGGAGACCAGCAGAGCGGCTAGTTCGCCATCGTCCTCGCAGGCACGGATGAGTTGCTCGGGTGTCATCCCCCAGTACTCCCGGGGCAGGCCGGAGCGCGCACCGGTGACCGGAAGGTAGGGGTAGAGGATGGCGATCCCGGGTCCGCCTGCGGCTGCATTGCCCACCAGCCCGAGCAGGTTGGCCACCGTCGGTCCCTCGCGCAGCTGCCGGCCACGGTCCTTGGCAGCCAGGGTCAGTTCCGTGTACGCAGCGTCCGCCTCGGCGTTGAGCTCGGTCAGGACGCGGTGGCGGGCGTCGTCGTACAGCGTCTCGCGCATCTCCGGCTCGACGTTGTCGTAACCAGGCGCGCGGCTCACCCAGAAGCCGTTGGCCGACGCGGACTCCCAACGTTGGACCAACTCGGCACGCTGCTGCTGGAAGGCGCTCACGTCCTCGGCCCACCCGTTGGTGACCTGTTCGGCGTAGAGCATGGCGCCGACGGCATCCTGCAGCGTGTAGAACTGGTCGCCGATCTGCTCGCCGATCACCGGATGCAGCACGTCGGAGAAGGAGGAGGCGAGCGAGTTCAACACGAAGCCGAGCGAGTCCTGCTGACCGGTGAGCTGACCGCCTACCCGGGCAAATCCCTGCGCCTGTTCACGGATGCGTAACGGTTGCGCACGCGTGTCGTCCGGATCGAAGTCCGTCGAGCCGGACATGGCGCATCCTCCAGTCCGCACCTCGTCGGGACCGTTCGAGGCTAGGTGCGGTCGGGTCGCGATCGTTGCGACCGGCGCCGCTTGTGGATAACCCGAGCCGCGCTGCGGCGCAATCCCCAGCCGCTGTGCTGACTCAGTTCCGGGCGCGCGGCAGACGGGGTCCGGGCACCGGGCCGCTGGCGACCCGGACACTTGCGAACAGCCCCTCCGCGGACAGCCGCGCGGCCACGGTGATCGCGTGCTCGGAGTCTCGGGCGAGGTAGGCCACCGTGGGTCCGGAACCGCTGATCAGCGCTCCCAAGGCGCCGGTCTCCTCGCCGGCGCGCAGGGCCCGGCGCAGCTCCGGCCGCAGCGAGACCGCAGCAGCGCTCAGGTCGTTGGCCAGCGCGCGGGCGAGCAGTTCCGGATCCTCGCGACGCAGCGCAGTCAGCACACTGGTGGCATCCTGCGCAGGGCGCAGTGGCCGCTGCGCGCGCAACCGGTCTAGCTCGGCGTACACCGCGGGGGTGGCCAGGCCACTGCGGGCGATCCCGAGCACCCAGTCCGTACGCCCGCGGGTGAGCACCGAGCTGAGCTGCTCCCCCCGACCGGCTCCCAGAGCGACCTGGCCGTGCAGGGAGAAGGGGACGTCGGACCCAAGTTCCGCGGCGAGCTCGTCCAGCTGATCCCGCTCCATCGCGGTCCCCCACAGGCCGTCGAGCGCGACGAGGGCTGCCGCAGCATCTGCGCTGCCACCGGCGAGTCCGGCCGCCATCGGGATCTGCTTGTCGATGCTGATGTCGGCGTCTGCATCGATCCCGGACCGTTGGGCCAGCAGAACTGCTGCGCGCCAGGCGAGGTTCGTCGCGTCCGCGGGGACGTTGGCACTGTCCGGGCCGGTGACGGTGAGGCTCAACCCGTTGCCGGCTGCGACGCGGGAGACCGTCACGGTGTCGAACAGACTCACAGCCAGGAATACCGCCGTGAGGTCGTGGTAGCCATCCGCCCGGGGTGGGCGGACCGCCAGGAAGAGGTTGATCTTGGCCGGTGCACGTACTGCGATCGAGGTCACCGGTGGGGTCCCAGGGAAGCGATTCGGGTGAACTCGGCGACGCCGAGCTGTTCGCCGCGGGTCAGCGGATCGATGTCAGCAGCACGCACGATCAGCTCGGCGGCCGCGGCGCTGCCGGCCCAGCCGGCCAGCGCCGCCCGCAGTCCCTTGCGTCGGCTGGCGAAGGCGGCATCGATCACGGCGAAGACCCGGTCGCGGGGCGCCAGGTCCGGACTGGGTCGGCGGTGGAAGGACACCAAACCGGAATCAACGCCCGGAACCGGCCAGAACACCTGTCGGCTGATCGTCCCGGCGCGGCGCACGTCGGCGTACCACGCCGCTTTGACCGACGGCACGCCGTAGGCCGGGCTCCCGGGCTGCGCGGCGAGCCGCTCGGCGACCTCGGCCTGGACCAGGACCAGCCCACGCTCCAGGGTGGGGAAGCGCTCCAGCAGGGTGAGCAGCACCGGGACCGAGGTGTTGTAGGGCAGGTTCGCCACGAGCGCCAACGGCGTCTGCGGTACGGAGGTCAGCCGCAGCGCGTCTGCCGCGATCACGATCAGCCGATCGCTGGCCTCCGGTGCATATGTCGCGATCGTCGCGGGTAAGGCACCGGCCAGGCGGGGGTCGACCTCCACGGCCACGACCCGGGCCCCCACCGCTAGCAGGCCCAGGGTCAGCGAGCCGAGTCCGGGGCCTACCTCGAGCACGACATCGCCGACACCCACGTCTGCCACCCGGACGATCTTGCGGATCGTGTTGGCATCGTGCAGGAAGTTCTGACCCAGCGACTTCGTGGGCCGCAGGTCCAGGGCGGCGTCCCTCTCCCGGCCCGCCGCCGGTCCCAGGAACTGCGTCATGCCGTGGACCGTACGCAAGGCCGGTGGCTCCGGTGTGGCGCCACCTGGGCCGCTAGCCCGAGCTCGTGGTCCTAGTCGTAGAGGTGAAAACCACAGGATGGCCACGGCGAGTCGCCGCGGTCGGCGTACGTGCGTTCGCCCACTGCGATCTGCTGCTCTCTGGTGGCTTGGTGCGGCAGCGGCGCGAAGTCGTCGCCGCCGTAGGCCAGCCAGGTCTGCTGGTCGTACTGCAAACCGCCGTAGTAACCGTTGCCCGTGTTGATCGACCAGTTCCCGCCGGACTCGCATTCAGCCAGTGCGTCCCAGTTGAGGGAGCCGTCTGATGGCGGAGGGGTCGCGCCGGTGTTCGCGCCGCCACCAGTGCTCGGTCGAGGCTTGGTGCCGACTCGCGCCACCTCCGTCACCGGAGTGCTGATGGGCTTGATGGCGACGGCGTGGCGGACCGCCTCGACGCCGTCGTGGTAGGTGATCCGGTAGTTGACGTAGCGCTGACCGAGTACTCCCGGGCTGTCGATCTCGCGCTCACCCTCGAAAAGCGTGTCGTCCGGAGTCTCGCTCACCGGAAATGGCAGCGGCTCGTTGACGGCTAGGTCGGAGAAGGTGACTCGGACGATCTGCAGGCGCATCCGGTCGGCGAGCAGCTGCGTGCGGAAGAGCGAGGTCCAGTCGTGGGGTCCCACATAGAGTTCCTGCTCGGCCAGAAATTCCTCGACGTCGGTGGCCGTGGTCACGACCGGACGGGTCTGTCCATCGACGGTCAGGGTGATCTGACGTGGCGTGTTGATCGTGAGTTCCATGCCGTCCAGCGGGACGCGGGCGCTGCGTGAAGCAGACACCTCGAGCTGGGCCTGCCGATAGCCGAGCTGGTCAAGGGCTTCATCCACTGATCGTGCCGTCGTGTAGACCTCACGGCTGATGCCGTCCACGGTCAGGTGCAGTGGGCGGCCGCGCTGCAGCGCGATACTGGCCCCGTCCTGCACGTTCGTGTTCGGAGCGGGAATGACCACATCGTGATCGCCGATGTCCAGGTCGGCGCTGTCGAGAACACCTTCCACGGTGCTCGCGAGAGTCGTGACCGCACGCTCTTCGCCGTCGACGGACACCGTCACGGACTTGGACAGGCTGGCCCAGGCGAATGAGCCGCCGAGCAGGCCGGCAATGACAAGGGTGAACAGGGCGAACTTATAGGTACGGCGCACAGACACTTTCCGAGAAAACTCTCTTGGGTCGAGCGATCCGAGCAGGGGAACACCGCGCAGCGAACGAGCGGCGATCTGGACAGTCGAGATGGCTGCGCAGATTCCTGTGGGTTTCTTCGATCCGAAGCCCCTGGGGCTTCCCCACCCCGGCGTTGTCACGACACGATAACGGACGACGCGCAGCGTGACCACTTTCGGGGGCAGCGAATCGCCTCAGGGTCGTCGGACTCAGCCGCGCTGAGAGGTACCCCAGGCCGCCTGCGCCCAGCGGACCGGGGCCAGCCACTTCACCAGGAAGGCGGCCACGACGAGAGCTCCCACCAGCGCCCCGAAAGCGCCGGCGATGAGGGCCACGGGCGCGAGATCAGCACCGGAGGCCGAGTCACCCACCCGGACCCCGGTGGCCATCAGCAGTCCGCTCAGAACCAGCAGGGTCAAGATGCTCCCGGCTCCCACCGCCACATGCGCGCTGTTGATCCGCAACGCGTCGTCGACCGGGATGTCCTCTGACCCACGGGGGGTCCCCCGACGCGCCAGGCGTTCGAGGGTGACCTCGACGAGCAGCCAGACGCCTACGGCGATCCCGGCGGCGATCCGGACCTGCTGGGCCCAGCACTAGTCCATGGTGAGCACGCCGAAGGCGATGAGCCCGAGGGCTGCCAGGCGCCCGATCGTCGGCAGCGCGCGATCGATGAATTCGGCTTGTGGTCGCCGTGCAGGCGCGCGGGCCTCCCAGGTCGGCTGTAACCGGGTCAGCTCGCCAAGCAGGACTCCACCGAGCAGGCCCCCGATGAGCAGGCCGGGCCACAGGAAGACCGCACTCTCGGCGAACATCACCAGCGCCGCCACCGACAGACCCAGCGCCATGACGAAACCGGCCAGGCGCCACCGGCGGGCTCGCTGAGCCTGCACCTTCATGGCCCGCTCTGCCTCGGTGGTGGGGACGGTCAAGCTGAGTGCGCCGTTGGACACCTCGCGACGCGCCGCCGCGTGCGACCACACCCGGCCGACGAAGACCGCGGGAACGAGGAGCGCCACGAAGAGCAGCACTGCGATGAACCGACCCATGAGTCAGGGATACGTCGCGTTTCGCCTCAGGTCAACTGATCCGGGTCACAACTAGGTCTGCTGTTATCTCTCAAGGGCCCCTGGCGACGTTCTCCGGCAACCCGGACATCCGGGGGAAGGGCGGCGAATCTCGAGTGGGTTCGTTGTTCGCTCCTCATCCGGCCTGCTTGCGACCGTCTCGAAGTCTGGGACGATCGTTGTCATGGCCATGCGGGGCGAGATGCTGCTTCTCGACTCGGCGGTCCTCTTGTGACGGCGACGGACACCGAACCGGGTGATGAGCGCTGCGTCCTGGGCTGGTCGGCCCTGGCGTCGCGGGCCGCCGTTGGCGTACTGCTGGCTGCTCTGATCCTTGCCCACGGGCTGGAGTGCGCTGCGCTGCTGGGACACGGTGCGTCGCCCATAGGTCACACCCTGGTTGCGCCTGCCATATCCGCTGACGCGATGCAGCACGCAACCGCGCCAGATGAGTCCGAGCCCATGATGCTGGCAGCATTGGCCGCCGATCCCGTCCAGACTGTCGGCGGCCCCGACATGCTGGCCCGGGGCGGCGCGGTGTGCGTCGCTGTTCTCATCGGCGCCGGGATCTGGTTGCTGGGGCGGCGGCCTCGGCTGATCTGCCACAGCGCTCCGTCATGGCTGTCCGTCCGCATCTGCATGCGGTTGTTGGCGGTTGCCCGATGCCGACTGTCGGCGCCCGATCTGGCGGTTCTCGGCGTCTTGCGGACCTGAGCGGCCGCACTGTCGCAACCGCGGCAGCGCTCGACCCTCTGCACGTCCGTAAGACCCAAAGTCAGGAGAACACCACCATGCGCACACGCATCAGCACAGTCTTCGGCGCCATCGCTGCTACCACGTTGCTCGCCGCTTGCGGCAGCGACGCTGACCCGGCGGCGGATCACAATGCAGCCGACGTCACCTTTGCTACCGAGATGATCCCGCACCATCGTCAGGCGGTGGAAATGGCCGAGCTGGCCGGTACCCGGGCCAATAGTCCTGAGGTCCTGGAGCTGGCAGAGGAGATCGCCGGGGCCCAGGAGCCCGAGATCGAGACCATGTCCGGCTGGCTCGAGAGCTGGGGCGAACCGGTTCCGGAGGAGATGGGCGGCATGGACCACGGCGGCATGACCGGCATGATGAGCGAGGAGCAGATGCGAGCTCTGGAAGCCGCCACTGGCCCTGCCTTCGACGACATGTTCCTGGAGATGATGATCGAGCACCACACCGGTGCGATCCAAATGGCCCAGACCGAACAGAGCGAAGGCCAGTACGCCGACGCGGTCGAACTCGCGGCGCAGATCGAGCAGGCACAGCAGGCCGAGATCGAAACCATGCAGGACCTGCTCGGGACGAACGAGTAGCTGCCCGGATGCCGGCGAGGCGAGGGGGGCCCCCAGCGTCCGGCATTGCAGGGCCGACCCGGGTGTCGAGCACGTCCACGGACTCGGTGTAGACCCGGCGGACGGGGTGCTGTATGCAGCCACGCACTACGGCCTGTTCTGGCTGCTAGAGCAGAGCGATCCGGTACACGTGGCCGACCGCTACCAGGACACCATGGGCTTCGCCGTCATCGGACCCAACATGTTTCTCGGATCGGGTCATCCGGACTTCGTCGCAGATCCCGACCTTCCCACTCGCCTGGGACTCATCCGCAGCGATGATGCCGGACAGAGCTGGGAGATTGTGTCACTCGGCGGAGTGGTCGACTTCCACGCGCTGCATTCGGGTCATGGCCGCGTTTACGGATGGGACTCAGGCACCGGACGGTTCATGGTTTCCGCGGATGGCGGACTCACCTGGGAGATACGCGGCACCTTGGACCTGTTCGTACTTCGCCGTCAGTCCGACTGACCCCCAGAGACTGCTCGCGGGCACAGCTCAGGGGCTGCAGCACAGCAGTGCTGGCGGGCGCACGTGGCAGACGGACCCAGATAACCCGCCGGTCACCGTCCTGAGCTGGCCTGGCCCGGACGTCCTGTTCGGAATCAGTGACGATGGCGCCGGGCGCGGCATCTTGGTCAGCACCGACGGGGGAGGCACTTTCACAGCCCGGTATCCATCCTGAGCCAGGATCTCGTAGCCATCGATGTGGTTGTATAGTCGAACTAACTGGTTGTATAGTCGAACTATGGTTATTCCAGAGACGGCCTTGATCGATACCGGCCCGGCAGTTCTACAGGAGCGCCTGGTCGGCTTCATTCGAGCGTTCGGGCTGCATCAGCCCGAGGTGACCCCCTGCGGGCAGCCGATCCCCGTTTCTGCGGCGCATGCGCTGTCGGAGATCGCCGGGAACGCGTCACTGGCTCAGCTCGAACTGGGCCGGCGACTGCGACTGGAGAAGAGCACGGTCAGCCGCCTGGTCGGTCAGTTGGTGAGCCGCGGCTGGGTCCAGCGCAACCCATCTGCCGAGGATGCCCGCGCCGTTGTGCTGACGCTGACCGTGGCCGGCCAGGACGCTGCGCGGAACTTGGCCGCCGCACGCCACCAGAAATTCGAAAAACTGATGGCCGCAATTCCCGACACCGAGCGCGACGAAGTGCTGCGCGCGCTGGACGTCCTGACAGAGGCCCTACATGCCTAGCCTCGACACCGATGGCTCCACGAGCGCCAAGCCCCTGCGCCGAGGTCGGCGCCGTTGGCTGGCCCTGGGGCTCGGAACCACAGCGCTCATTACTGCCCTCGTCGTCGCGGGCGTGATCATCGGCGGTGATGACGCGGGGCAGTCACGGCAGGCGGAGGTCCGGGACCGCGGGGCGACTGTGATGCCATTCGATCTCGATAAAACCGAGCATGTCTTCACTGACTTGGACGATGGCGGGGAGCAGACCGTCACCGCACTGGACGCCGGGGACGCTACCCAGATCCTGCTGATCCGCGACCACCTTCAGGAGGAGGCGGCGAAATTCCGAGCCGGGGACTTCGAGGACCCGGCTGCCATCCACGGGGCCGACATGCCTGGCCTTGCCGAGCTCCGAGAGGGTGCCATGGACGGCCGTATCACGGTTACCTACAGCGACCTCGAGGATGGCGCTCGGCTGCGCTACACCACCACCGACCCTGATCTCATCAACGGAATCCACTCCTGGTTTCAAGTCCAGCGGATGGACCACGGCTGAACCAGGACGTCGCGGCGCGTCTCAGAGCTCGCCTACCGGCCAGGGGCCGAAGACCCGTTCTGCGGTCGCGGTGAGCCCCCGGCAAAGGGGTCCGAGGTCGGTCCCGGTCAGTTCGGCCAGGGCGCGGATCGTGTACGGCGTGAGGTAGGGCGCGTTGGGTCGGCCACGGTAGGGCATGGGCGTCAGAAACGGGGCGTCGGTCTCCACCAGCATCTGGTCCACCGGTGTGATGGCTGCAGCCTGCGCGGTCGCTCTCGCGTTCGAGAAGGTGACGGTCCCGCTGAAACTCAAGACCAGGCCCCGCTCCAGGCAGCGCCGCGCGGTCTCGGCGTCTGAGGAGTAACAGTGCAGCACCGTCTGCTCCGGAGCCCCCTCCTCGTCCAGCACCCGCAGCATGTCCTCGTAGGCATCGCGGGTGTGGATCATCAGGGCGATGCCATGCCGTTTGGCGATGTCGATGTGCGCCCGGAATGCCTGCTCCTGGACGGCCCAGCAGTCCGGGCCGGTCCGGAAGTGGTCCAACCCGGTTTCGCCGATCCCACGTACCCGGGGCTGCGCGGCCAGCCGGTCGATCTCGGCAAGGGCCTCCTCCGTCGCCGCCCCCGCACCGGCCTCGTTCGGATGAACGGCGACCACCGCCAGTACGTCGGGTCGGCGCGCGGCGAGGTCGGCCGACCATTGCGAGGAGGCGACGTCCACTCCCACCTGGACGACACGGCTGATCCCGACGGCAGCTGCAGCGGCCAACTCAGCATCGACGTCGACGTCCGGGTAGCCGTCCTCGGCCAGCGAGTCGGCGATGATGTCGAGGTGGCAGTGGCTGTCCACCGCCGTGGCCGGCAACGGCTCCGGAGAGGGGGGTCGGTCGCCTCTTCTGTTAGCTCGAGCTGACCTACTGCGACTCATCGGGCGGGGTCTCATCGTCGCCAAGCCGGCGGAGTTCCTCCTCGACGATGCTCTCGTCCAGTTTCTTGAACACCGGTGTCGGCGCCACCAGTGGCCTACCGGCTTCCAGCGGCACCGATCGCCAGGTGGCCAGCTGTTCGGTGTAGTTCCCGGTGATGATCGGGTACGGCGAATCGTCGTCCAGGTCCTTGACCTCCTCGATTAGCGGTGCGGCCGACCACGTCCCCTGCCCGCCGAGCAGCTCGTGCACGGTCTGCGCGGAGTGCGGCAGGAAGGGGGTCAGCAGTGCCTTGCAGTCGTCCACGGCCTGCAAGGCGACGTGCAGCACGGTCGCCATCCGGTCCGGGTCGGTCTCCCGTAGCTTCCACGGGGCCTCGTCGGAGAGGTACTTGTTGGCCTCGGCGACGACCCGCATCGACTCGGTGGCCGCCGCCTTCTGGCGCGAACGGACGAGCAGGTCCCCGATCCGGGCGAAGGCACCGGACGTCGACTCCAGCAGCCCGCGGTCGGCAGCAGTCAGCTCTCCCGCCGCTGGGACCGCGCCGAAGTTCTTGGCAGCCATCGAGATTGACCGGTTCACCAAATTTCCCCAGCCTGCGACCAGTTCGTCGTTGTTGCGCCGCCGGAACTCGGCCCAGGTGAAGTCGGTGTCCTGGGTCTCCGGTCCGGCGACGGCGATGAAATACCGCAACGCGTCCGGGTCGTACCGGGCGAGGAAGTCCCGTACGTAGATGACCACCGACCGGGAAGAAGAGAACTTCTTGCCCTCCTGGGTCAGGAACTCACTTGCCACCACTTCGGTCGGCAGGTTCAGCGCGCCGTAGCGGCCGGGGCTGCCGCC
>JBPCPI010000036.1:0-8067 GCA_050999295.1 Geodermatophilaceae bacterium
CCGGCCACAAACAGCAGCTCGGTCCCCGCTGTGCCCCCGACGTAGCCATAGAAATAGAAGTTGTAGACGTAGTACTTGAAAGCCCCCAGTCCGGCCCCGGCTAGTCCGATCAGGAGGCCGGCCCGGCTGGCCCACCGTGGCGCATAAGCGGCAAGGGAGTAGATCATGATGAGTACTGCGACGTTGGCCGGCAGGAAGAAGTCAGCGACCAGGAGCTCGCTCAGACCGAACACAGTCACCGCTGCCGCTGCAGGTACCGGTGCGGTACGCCGCCAGGCCAGCGGCACGGTGAGGCCGAGACTAATCAGCACCTCAGGGGGAGTCAGCACACCCAGCATCCCGGCCGGCACCAACACCGTCAGCACGAGGAAAAGCCCGGCCAGGACTGCATCGACGAGCTGCACCCTGTCGCGCAGCCACGCCGCGCTGCGTTCGAGAAAGGACGCCTCGGCCACGTTGCGAGCCTAAGCCGCGGGGGACCGAGCGTCGTCAGACCCGAGACGGACTTGTCAGCGGGCCGCCGAGCTGCCATGGCAAAGCAATTCCTGCGGCGTACGTTCGGGCACGTGGCCCGGATCGCGCTGTGCGTGGACCTCGGCTCGACCTTCACAACTTTCCGGCTGCCGCACGGGCGTGATCCGCTCCGGTGGCCCGCTCGGCTGACCGCCGCCTACGACCGAACCGTCGTGCAGTAATCCGGTGGCGCAGACGGCCTACCGTGGATCTCATGTCCGACATCGACGACGGGTACCCATGGGGTCCGGAAGGGCCGCCCGCAGAGGCCTACTCGCGGGTGACCCGCGATCTCGCCACCTTGTACGCCCCGCTAGCCGGCGCCGGACAGGACGCCGTACGCCGCCTGGCCGTCGAGTACGACGTCATCGCGCAGGACGTACCGCACAGCGAACGCACGCGCTTCGAGCGAATCGTCGAGGCGATAGCTTTGGTCCCGCGCGATGGGTCCACTCCCACCGTGACGATTGGCTGGACCGATCTCCCCGGTTTGACCGTTCGCCTCGGTGAGGACGGAACTGCAGCCGTCCCGCCGTGCGGGTGCGATGCCTGCGCTGAGTCCCTGGAGCAGTGCCTGGACATGTTCGCAACCGAACTCGAGCAGGTCGAGCGGGAATGGAGCGGAATCCGTCGGTAACTCGGTAGTGGTGGTGCACTATCCGCGCTCACGATCTTCGCGACGGAGGCTCAAGCGCCCCAACAGCCCCACCAGACCCGCCAGCATCTATTTTCGGATTAAGGTGCGGTCAGGGCGCCTCCTGCTGATGGCACTTAATCCGGAGAAAATCCCGTAGGCAGGAGTTCGCGGGCCCATCGGCCGCCGCTGCTTGCCGCCAGATCCAGGGCATCGGCGCTGGCCGCATCCACTGCGGAGTACGCCCCGGTGCCCGCCCCGACCAGGCCGGTGACCGTGGAAACGCCGGCGCGCTTCTGGAAGTAGCTCTGTTGGATCTTCCAGCCGACCACAGCTCGGCGTTGCATCACAGTGGTCTGCCGGACGAGGGAACCCGACCGTACGGCGAAGGCGTCACCCTCGGCGGCGTGCCCAAGCGAGCGATACCGGTCGATCCCAAGCGGGATGCCGAGACCGGTCAGGACCGCGCCCACGACGATGACCCCGAGGACATTCAGGATCAGTCCGACGGCCAGGACGACAATGCCTGGCACGACCGACCGTACGAGCCGGCGGCGCAGGGCGGCCGGGGGATGCGGCCGTAATGGGGTGTCGAATCGGCGTACGGCTCGTCTGGCGACGGCCTCGGCTTCCGTACGGGGACCCAGCGGCAAGAGTTGGCTGCGGCTGTTCGCGCTGCTGACTCCGGTGATCAGCGCAGTGAGCCGGGCGGCGCGAACCAGCCGCATGCCCAGGCCCTCGCTGAGCGTGTACCCCCGGATCCGCGGGATCTCCACCGAGACGTTGCGTCGGGTGAGCAGGCCGCGCTCGCTGACCATCAGGTCGCCCCGCTTGACCAGCAGGAAGCGCCAGTTCAGGAAGATGGCGCCGATCACCGCGCCGAGGGCCAGCAAGGCGAGCAGGGCCACAACGGCAAGCGCGAACTGACCAGCCGAGAAGGTGCTCGGGTCGACATCGATCCAGGAGAACCAGGACTCCGGGAGGTCGTCCACGAACTGGGACAAGAATGCGATCCCGGCCAACGGGATGGCTAGATAGCTGCCGACCAACGGTGCATAGAGCAGCCAGGAGGCGCGCGATCGCGAGTATTCGACGACCACCGCCGATTCATCGCCGAACCCCTCGGCACCGGCCCCCTCGATCTGGCGGTTTTGGCCAAAACCGCCATGAGCTTGGTCACCGGCCTGTGCGACTCGGGTGGGCCCGGGCGCCTCGCCCGCGCTTGGCCGAGTGGGACGCCGCCGGGCCCGAAGCAGATCGCTGCGCAACGCCAGGGCGGTCGCCATCGGCAGGCCGTCGATCTCGGCCTCTTCGTTGCCGGTCCCCGCGGCCGCCGCTTCGATCTTGAGGCGGGCGAGTCCGAGGACGCGATGCAGCGGACCTATCTGGCTGTCGATCGCCCGGATCCGGTCCACCGGGATCGTGCGGACCCGTCGCGAGAAGATGCCTTGACCGATGATCAGTTGCCGGTTGGCAACCTGATAGCTGAAGCGGTACCAGCTGAGCGCGGCCAGGCCCACGATCGCGGCAGCCGCGGCCAGGACGATTCCGACGATTCCGAACGAACGCAGCCCGCCGCTGACGCCGAGCCAGGCGAAGGCGGCGATCAGTCCGGGAATGGCCTCCCGCAGTCCGCGGATCGTCAGGGCATGGATGGCGATGACCTTGGGCGAGGTTCGCGCCGGCTGCGACTCAGGGGCACCCTGCGACGTTCTATTCGACTCAGGGTGCCCCTGAGTCGGCTGGCCCGCGGGAATTCCGGCACGCGGGCCTGGCTCGAGTTGCTCAGTTGGCTCGGGTGGCTCAGGGTGCATCGTCGTCAGGGTGCATTGGCGTCAGGTCGCATCGTCGTCGTAGAGGTTGGCGCGCTTGGACAGGTCGTCGGCTACCTGGGCGGCGGTATAGGCGGCGAGTTGGTGGATCTCCACGCTGCCCTGTGCCGAAGCCGTACGCACCGAGACGCTGGCCAGTCCGAACATCCGCTGCATCGGGCCGCGGGTCACGTCCACCGTCTGGATTCGGCTGATCGGCACCAGGATCCACGTCCGGCTGAGCCAACCGGTGAGGGTGTAGATGCCGTCGGGGGTGACTTCCCATCTGTGTACGGCGTACTTGTATCGCGGCAGGACGAGGACGGCCGCCACCAAGAAGGCCGCCAGCACCCAGGGCAGGACGTCGGTGCTGACGACGAGCCACGACGGAGCGATCTCGGGCACGAACACCGAAGCGGCCATGGCCGGAATCAGGAAGAACAGGGCGCCGATGATCTCCTGTACGGTCCACAGGCCGATAGCCGACGGAGCCACCCGCCACTGCGGCTCCCGCGGACCGGAGGGCCGAGATCCGCCGGATTGCTCGGACGGCCGGGACGTCCCGAATGGATCCGGCGGCTCGGACGGCTTCCCGGCCGGCCCGACTTGGTCGGAGGGCCGGAACTGTCCAGACAATTCGGCCTGCTCGGACGGCGGCTCGTCCGAAGAGCCCAGCCCGCGCTCAGATCCGACCGAAGCCTGCACGGACGTCGGACCCGCGGGTCCCGGTTCAGTCATTGCCGTCCCTGGCCGGTCGAGAAGTCTGGCCGCCGTAGCCACCGAAGAACTGGGCGGCAGCGATCCGTACCGACATCGACCAGGTCGGGTAGGCGTGCACGCTCTGCGCGATCCGTCCGACCAGCACGCCGGTACGCATGGCCAGCGTTCCCTGGGTCACCAGTTCGCCTGCCACCGGCCCGACCGCCGTCATTCCGAGCAGTTTGACCAACAGCTTGCTGCGCAACACCTTTGGTGGCGCGGCGATGAGTTTGACGAATCCCTCGGTACGGCCGGCGCAGCGGGCCCGATCGGAGTTCGCGTCACTGACCTGGCTTACTTGCGCCGACTCGCCGTACGCGGCGAAGGCTTGCGACTCGGTCAACCCGACGTGGGCGACCTCGGGGTCGGTAAACGTCACCCGCGGAATCGCACTCGGGTCCCATTCGCGGCGGCCGCCCAGCACCCCCGGCCGGTTGTGCGGTGCAAAGGCGTTGTGTGCAGCCAGGCGCCCCTGCTCGTAGCCAACATGGGTGTATTGCAGCGGGGACGCGCAGTCACCGGCCGCGAAGATCCCCTCAGCTGTGGTGGCCAGGTGCTCGTCCACTTTGACGATCCCCGCCTCGCCGACCTCAACTCCGACGGTGTCCAAGCCCAACTGGCCGGTCTGCGGCCTGCGTCCCACGGCGAGGAGCAGGTGTGAACTGGAAAGCTGGGTTCCATCGCTGAGCACTGCCACCGGCCCGACGTCGATCCGGGACACCGTACGGCCGAGGACCACCCGGACGCCGCTGGACTCCAATGCGTGACCGACTACCGCACTTGCCTCAGGCTCTTCGTCGGCGAGGACCCGGTGCCTGGTCTCAACCAGGGTGACCGAACTCCCGAGCCGGGCGAACGCCTGAGCCAGTTCACAGCCGGTTGTCCCCCCTCCGATCACCAGCAGCCGAGGTGGCAGTTCGGTCAGCTGGAACAGCGCGGAGTTGGTCAGGTAATCGACATCGGCGAGGCCACGAATCCGTGGGATTCTCGGTTGCGCGCCGGTGGCCAGGACGATCCGCTCAGCTTGGACGGTGCTCTTGCCGACGCCTACCGCACCATTCCCCAGCAGGCGTGCCCGGCCCGGCCACAGGTCGATGCCCTGGCGCCGTAGCCGGTCGGGAGATTCGTCCTGCGCAACGTCGGCGATGACCGAACGGACCCTGGCCATGACCGCGGGGAAGTCGACCTCGACCACCGATCGAAACCCGTACGAGGCCCCGTTGCGTGCCTCGCGAACCCGGCGGGCGGTCTCGATCAGCGTCTTGCTGGGGATGCAGCCGGAGTGCGTGCACTCACCGCCCGGCTTGTCCATCTCGACCAGAGCGACCGACTTGCCCAGCGCTCGGGCCCCGGCAGCTGCTCCCAGGCCCGCGGCGCCAGCACCGAGCACCACCAGATCGTAGTGCGTCATAGGACCATCCTGACACCAGCACGCAGCGCAGGTCGGCGGCCGGGTCGCGGGGCACCCGGCCAGCGTTGCGGGTTTGCGCGCCGCACAGGACCGGCGGTTCCGACAAGAGTCCGAGCGCGCTGCGCGACACCCGGAGGTCATCTAGCCATGGGCTCGGTCAGATGTCGAAGAGCTCCTCGAGCATGCTGAGGCGCTTCTTCTTGCGGTACGGCCGGTCCTCGCGTCCGTCACCGTAGTGCCGCCACTCCTCGTGCGGGCGATCGTCGTATCGGCGAATCGTCGTACCCTCGCTCCGCGTAGCGCGGTTCGTCGTACGGACGGCGGTTGGACGCTCGCCGGGCCGGTTACCAGCAGACGCCGCCGAGGCCGATTGCCGGACTGCCACCAGCCCCGGCCGCATTGTCAGGCCGGGGCGGCCGACCTGCCGGCGAACTCGTCGGTGGCCAGGACCAGACAGCGGGTGTTGCCGGGTTCGGTGCCGGAGTGGCCGGTCGCCGGAACCATGAGGAGCCTGGCCGACGACCAGACCTGATGCAGATCCCAGGCGGTCACCGGTGGGGTGCACATGTCGTACCGACCTTGCACTATGATCCCCGGAATGTCTTGCAGCACAGCTGCATTCGCTATCAGCTGGCCTTCCGCCAGCCAGCCCTTGTTCATGAAGTAGTGGTTCTCGATGCGGGCGAAGGCCAAGGAGTAGGCCGGATCGGCGTAGGCCTCAAGCAGGGCGGGATCCTCGAAGAGGTTTACCGTCGCCGCCTCCCAAACACTCCAGGCAACCGCCGCGGGACCGTGCACCGCCGGGTCTGGGTCGTTGAGCAGCCGGGAGTAGGCGGTCATCAGGTCGCCGCGCTCGGCCAGGGGGACCGGGGCGAGGAAGTCTTGCCAGCGTTCGGGAAAGATCGCCGCTGTCCCGCCCTGATAGAACCAATCCAGCTCGCGCTGCCGCAGGGTGAACACACCCCGAAGGACCAGTTCGGACACGCGATCCGGATGCATCTGCGCATAGGCCAGGGCAAGGGTCGAGCCCCAGGAGCCGCCGAGCACCAGCCAGTTCTGGATGCCCAGCTTCTCCCGCAGGGTCTCGATGTCGGCGACCAGGTGCCAGGTCGTGTTCGTGCTGAGGTCGGCGGCGGGATCGCTTGCATGTGGCCGGCTGCGGCCACAACCGCGCTGGTCGAAGATGACGATCCGGTACCGGTCCGGGTCGAAGAGGCTTCGGTTGTCCGGCTTCGCGCCACCGCCTGGACCGCCATGCAGGAATAGCGCAGGCTTGCCGTCCGGGTTGCCACTGGTCTCCCAGTAGATCTCGTAGCCGTCGCCGACGTCGACGTGTCCGGACTCGTACGGCTCGATCTCGGGGTAGGGCTCGCCGGGCATCTAGGACCCCATCTTGTCTCGAGTGAAGGACGCTGTCTTACCCAGCCAGGGAAACGGTCGGGCTGGCGCCTCACCATGCAGTCTTACCCAGCCAGGGAGACGGTCGGGCTGGCGCCTCACCGTGCAGTATCGAACCTATGGATACCGGGCGTCCTTCACTCGGCTGGGATGAGGGTGACCGGCAGCTCGGCCAACCCGCGGATGACGAACTCAGGTCGGCGTACGGGTTCGCCAGCCAACTCGATCGTCGCCGTGGCGCTGAGCAGGGCGGCGAAGCAGGCCTGCAACTCGACCCGGGCCAGCGGCGCGCCGATGCAGAAGTGGATCCCGGCGCCGAAGGAGATGTGCGGATTCTCGGTTCGGCCGAGCTCGAGACGGTCGGCGTCAGCGAAGGTTGCCGGGTCTCGATTGGCCGACCCGAGCAGAGCGGCCACCTGCTGTCCCTGTCGTACGGTCACGCCCCCGATCTCGACGTCGCGTACGGCGGTGCGCTCGAACAGTTGCAGCGGGGAGTCGTACCGCAGCAGTTCTTCGACGGCGCTCGGATTCAAGCCCGGGTCGGTGCGCAGGCGGGCGAGCTCCTTGGGGTGCAGCAGCAGGGCAAGCATGCCGTTGCACGTGACGTTGACCGTCGCCTCGTGACCGGCGTTGAGCAGCAGGATGCAGGTGGTGACCAGTTCGTCCTCCGTCAGCCGGTCGCCGTCTGCGTCCCGTACCGAGACCAAGTGACTGAGGAGATCGTCGGCGGGGGTCGTACGGCGATGCGCGGCCAACTCCCGGAGGTAGGCCACGAACTCCGCGGCCGCGGTCTCGGCGGCGGATTCCAACTCCGCCGGGCGGTCGTACTCGTACATCTTCACGATCGCGTTCGACCACGGGCGCAGCAGCGGCCGGTCGGACTCGGGGACCCCGAGGAGTTCGGCGATCACGGCGACCGGGAGTTCGTCGGCGTAGGCGGGCACCAAATCGACCACCGCGCCACCTGCTCCCGCCTCGAGCAGAACGGCGACCAAACGGGCGGCCAAGTCCTCCACCCAGGGCCGCAGCCGCTCGACGTGGCCGTGGGCGAATGCTGCCGCTACCAGCCGCCGCAGGCGTGGATGCTCGGGCGGTTCCATCTCCAGCAGGGCGTTGCGGTGGATCAAGTTGAACGCCGCGAAGTCGGCCAGCGGTTCCCGGTCGACCCAGATCCGGCCCAGGCTGCGATGACGCAGGACGGCGTTGGCCTCGGCGTACCCGAACGCCAGCCACATGCCCAGCCGGTCATCCCAGGCGATCGGATGCTCGGCCCGCCGGGCGGCGAAGACCGGGTACGGGTCGGCGACGAACTCCGGGTCGTCGAGATCGAGCAGGACAGCCACGTCGCCGAGAATAGATCCGCGGATTCCCCAGACCTGGGCCGAATCTGCACGTTATGCACATGATGCGTATCCGGTTTGCTCCGCTGACGCACGAAGACGATGCGACGAATCGGGCTGGGTCAGGCGGCCACGAGAGGCGATGTGCCAATTCATGCAGTTTCGCCCTCGATTCCTGCACGTTCTCGCACAGTAACCAGC
>JBPCPI010000045.1:0-11926 GCA_050999295.1 Geodermatophilaceae bacterium
ACCGCCAGCCACGGACCTCGGGGGAGGGCGGCCAGCCGGGACAGACGCGGGTCGGCAAGGGCCGCTGCGACGAGCGGCCGATCGCCCCCCGTCACCAGGGCGGCCAATCTACCTGCCTCGGGCGCGAGGATCCGGAGGGCGACCTGCGTGGCCGAGTCGACCAGGGCTGAGGCCTGATTGTCTCGGCGCCGGGCGAAACGAAGCTGGCTCGTCCCGCCGGCGGCTGTCCGGCCCTGGACGTACTGGCTGCCCACCTTCGATGTGACCAACGCTCCGGCATCGAAGACGCCCGCGGCGTAACCACCGCGACGGATCAGCAGCACGCCCAGCCGGCGCGGGCGCGTCGCGTGGTCGACGAGTGCCTGCCACGGATCGCCCGGCCCGGGCGGGAGCGGCGGGAACGGCACCTCGCAGCGCGCCGCCGAGCCATCGGCGGCAAGCGCGTCCACGATGTCCGCGTGTGCGGTGACCTCGACGCCACCGTGGCTGGCCGCGAACCGCTCCAGCCAGCCGGCCAAGCGCTCCGGCGCGACGAGCACCGTACGGGTGCCGGCCCCGGCCAATCTCACGTTCTCCGATCGCAGGGTTGGCGTCCTGCTGGCGAACCTATTGGCACAAGGTGTCCATCACTGCGCTGGATCGGCGGTCTCAGAGACCGGGAAATTCCGGGCTGATCGGGGTGCTTCCGGACTGCTGTCGCCAGGAGGTCTGGCGAAGGGCGGCATCGATCAGCGCAGTAAGCGAGAACGCCTTGGCCCGCTGGGTGTCGGCCTGCGAGATGGCGTAGGCATATCCCTGCGCGACACCGGCCTCCAAGTGTGCGGCCAGGCGCAGCCCGCCGCCTGCGTCGGCAACGGGGAACGGCAGCTCATAGCTAGCCTCGGCCGGTTCCGGATCGGCTCCGCGCAGCCGGATCAGGTCTGCCAGTTCGTCCCGACCGGCCCGGTGGGCGGCGTCGAGGTCTCGGACGAACTGTCGGGCCTCGGGGCTCACGGCCGCACCGACCACGCCGTACCCCCAGATCGCGCCGTGCTCGGCGCGCAGGGCCGCCTGTAGCCCCTCGACCTCCTGGACGCTCATGGGTGCTCGGCACAATTGCTCACGTCGTCAGCAACCGCTCGTGGCAGGTGGTGCTGGCAGCACAGCTGCCGAGTAGCGCGGCCAGCTCGCCATTGGCGCGCAAAGCCGCTGTACGCAGCGCTCCGGCCGAGGCGTCCACCGCCTGTTTCAGGTTCGATAGCGCCGTTGCCGCATCCGCCGGCGGAGCGGGTGTGGGGATCGAGGACGAGACGGTCGCAGAGGTCGTGCCAGAACCGGTTGCGGCGATCTGCGCCGCCGCGACGGGGGCTGCGGCGAGCAATGCTTCGGTGTGCGCAGTCGTCTGCGCCTGGAGGTCGGTCAAGGCACCGGTCAGTTCCGGAAACGCTTCCAGCACCCGCTGATAGTGCTTGACCAGCTCCTGGTGCAGTCGCAGGACAGGAGTGAGTGGGTCGATCTGCGGCTGCGTCTGGGCGGGCGGGGCGGACGGTCCCGGCACGCAACCGCTGAGTCCGCCACCCAGCCCTGCTGCGGCCGCCGTCGTGACTGCGGCGCCGAGCAGAGTGCGCCGCGACACCCGCGAATCGCCCACGACAGGAGTCTGTCAGTCGGCCCCGCGGGGGCAGGCAACGGTAACCTCGACTCGTACGGATCGAGCGCACCGTACGACAACTGGAGAAGACGAGGAGGCCGACAGTGAGCGCCAGGAGCGCGGGATCGGCCGCGACCCACGAGCGGCTGGCCGCGTTGGTGTCCCCGGTCCTCGAGCAGGCCGGCTACGACCTCGAGGAGCTGGTTGTGACGCCGATGGGCCGGCGCAGCCTGCTTCGCGTCGTCATAGATCGCGACGCGGGAATCTCCCTCGATGACATCGCCGGGATGTCGCATGCGGTTGCCGCGGTCTTGGACGACGACGAGGGGGTCATCGGTAAGGCGCCGTACGTGCTGGAGGTCACCTCGCCAGGAGTCGACCGGCCGTTGACCGAGGCTCGTCACTGGCGCCGGGCGATCGGTCGGCTGGTGGAAGTAACTGTGGTGACTAGTCGTTCCCCGGAGGGCTCCGAAACCGCGGAGCGGGTGCTCCACGGACGGGTCGTTGGTTTCGATGGGTCAGCGGTGACCGTGAGCGTCGAGGGGGTCGAGCACCTCGTGCCGCTGGCTGACCTCGGCCCCGGAAAGGTCCAACTCGAGTTCAACCGCCCCGACGAGAGCGTCAAGCGTGAGCGACCGCAGCGGCAGCAGAAGGCGAAGAAGAGCCGAGGCGCCGTACTTCCTCCCGCGGAGCAGACATGAAATCCGACGACGCACTTGTCTCCGCGGAGGAGAAATGAAATCCGACGACGCACTTGTCTCCGCGGAGGAGAAATGAACATCGACATCAGCGCCCTGCGCGGGATCGAGCGCGAGAAGGGCATCTCCTTCGCCACAGTGGTGGAAGCGATCGAGTCCGCGTTGTTGACCGCGTATCGGCACAAGGAAGGCGCCGAGGCCCAGGCGCGTGTCCTGGTGGACCGCAAGAGCGGGGAGGTCACGGTCTTCGCTCAGGAGATGGCTCCAGACGGCACGATCATCCGCGAGTACGACGACACCCCGAGCGGCTTCGGCCGGATCGCCGCCAGCACGGCGCGCCAGGTCATCCTGCAGCGGTTGCGCGACGCCGAGGATGAGAACAACTTCGGCGAGTTCTCCGGCCGTGAGGGGGACCTCGTCGGGGGCGTGGTCCAGGTTCACCGGGGGCGCAATGAGCGCGGGATCGTGGTCGTCGACATCGGAAAGTTCGAAGCCATCCTCCCTGCCGGGGAGCAGGTGCCGGGTGAGGAATACACCCATGGCTCGCGGCTGAAGTGCTACGTCGTGTCGGTCACCAGGACCCCGCGTGGCCCGCAGGTGATGGTCAGCCGCCGGCATCCGAATCTGATTCGCAAGCTGTTCGCCCTGGAGGTGCCCGAGATCGCGGACGGCAGCGTGTTGATCCCTGCGGTGGCCCGTGAGGCCGGGCACCGCACCAAGATCGCCGTCTACACCAAGGTGGAGGGGCTCAATGCCAAGGGCGCCTGTATCGGTCCGGTCGGTCAGCGGGTCCGGAATGTCATGAGCGAGTTGCACGGCGAGAAGATCGACATCGTGGACTACTCCGAGGATCCGGCCGAGTTCGTGGGGCATGCGCTGTCTCCGGCGCGAGTACTCGAGGTCCAGGTCGTGGACGCCGACGCCAAGGCCGCCCGAGTCATCGTTCCGGACTTCCAGCTCTCCCTGGCGATCGGCAAGGAGGGGCAGAACGCCCGCTTGGCCGCCCGGTTGACCGGCTGGCGAATCGACATCCGCAGTGACGCCGAAGCCGAGACTCCGGTCGAGGGTTGAGCCGGGAGCAGACAACGGCACCTGCGCGCTAGACTGGGTGGTGGCCGATCGAGTGCAACCGGTGCGTACATGTGTGGGCTGCCGGCAACGTTGCTCGATCAGTGAACTGTTGCGAGTCGTGGCGGTGGACGGGCAGGTCGTCCCGGACCCGCAGCGCAGGCGGGCCGGCCGGGGAGCAGCTTTGCATCCCCGACCTGCATGTCTGGCACACGCCGAACGACGACGAGCTTTCGGACGAGCCTTGCGAGTCTCCGGAATCCTGTCGACCGAGGCGCTGGCCACCTACCTCACCGAGCAGCATTACGAGCACGACCAGCACTACGAGTAGGACCACCCGCACCACCAAGCGCGCACGGACATCAGGGTCCGCGCGCTCGTCGAGAGCAGGTCATTCTCGGATGAGCACCCAGTGAAGAACCACCCGTGATCATGTTCCATCCGTAACGAAGAGGTCGAGCGGGCAGCCGCCGCCTCAACTCATGAGGAGTCCCGTTGCCAGGCAAAGCCCGCGTCAGTGCCATCGCCAAAGAGCTCGGCGTACCGAGCAAAGACGTTCTCGCCAAGCTGACCGAACTCGGTGAGTACGTCAAGAGCCCGTCCTCCACTGTCGAGGCGCCCGTCGTCAGGCGCCTGCACGAGGCGTTCCCCTCGCCGCCGCCGAAGGCGGCCAAGGCCGCCAAAGCAGCCAAGCCCGTCGCGGAGTCTGTTCCCGCCCCGGCCGTCCTCGAGCCCGCCGCGGCGCCGGCTACCCCGGCCGCGGAGAGGGCGCCTGCGCCGACCCGCCCGGCCGTCGTACCCGGTCCCGCCGCGCCGGCCCCGGCTGCAGCGCCGATGCCCGCACCGATCGCCGCACAGGCTTCTCCGCCGGCTCCTCCTGCACCGGCTTCGCCACCCGCATCGGCGGCGCCGACTGCGCCCGATACAGGCCAAACCCCCGGAGCGGGTGACATCCCACGGCCGATCCCACGCCCGGGTGTCCGCCCCACCGGACCCCGCCCGGGCAACAACCCCTTCGGTGTCGGCGGTGGTTCTCCCGCCGCACGTCCTGGCGCCCCGCGTCCGGGTGCTGCTCCCCGCCCCGGAGGCACGGGTGGCCCTGGAGCCGCGCGGCCGAACCCTGGAATGGTTCCCGCGCGTCCCGGCCGTCCGGCTCCCGGGGGTGGTCGCGGCCGCCCAACCGGACCTGGTGGCGCCCCCGGTGCCGGTGGTCCCGGCGGCGGCGGTAACTACCGCGGCGGCGGCACCGGCGCCCCTGGCGCCCCTGGCGCCCCAGGCGGACCAGCAGGTGGCGGCGGAGGTTTCCGTGGTGGACCCGGCGGTCGAGGCGGGCGTGGTGGTCGCGGCAGCGGAACCGCAGGTGCCTTCGGTCGCCCCGGTGGCAGAGGCCCGGTGCGCGGTCGAAAGTCCAAGAAGCAGCGCCGTCAAGAGTTCGACAACATGCAGGCCCCGTCCATGGGCGGGGTGTCACTGCCCCGCGGAAACGGCGCGGTCGTACGACTGCCGAGGGGTGCCTCATTGACCGACTTCGCCGAGAAGATCGGTGCCGACCCGGCAGCTCTTGTGGCTGCCCTGTTCCACCTCGGCGAGATGGTCACCGCGACGGCTTCGGTCAACGACGAAACTCTGGCCCTGCTCGGCGGCGAGATCGGTTACGAGGTCCAGGTCGTCAGTCCCGAGGACGAGGACCGCGAACTGCTGGACTCCTTCGACCTGACCTTCGGTGACGAGGAGATGGCCGAGGAGGACCTGATGGCCCGGCCGCCGGTCGTCACGGTCATGGGTCACGTAGACCACGGAAAGACCAAGCTGCTAGATGCGATCCGGCGAACCGACGTGGTCGCCGACGAGGCGGGCGGCATCACCCAGCACATCGGTGCCTACCAGGTCCCGGCCGAACTAGAGGGCGCCGAAAGGCTGATTACCTTCATCGACACCCCTGGTCACGAGTCGTTCACCGCGATGCGCGCCCGCGGCGCGAAGGTCACCGACATCGTGGTCCTGGTCGTCGCTGCCGACGACGGCGTGATGCCGCAGACGGTGGAGGCGCTCAACCATGCCCAAGCCGCCGAGGTGCCGATCGTCGTCGCGGTCAACAAGGTGGACAAGGAAGGCGCCAACCCGGGCAAAATCCGCCAGCAACTGACCGAGTACGGGCTGGTCGCCGAGGAGTACGGCGGTGACACCCTGTTCGTCGACGTCTCGGCGACCAAGCGGCTGGGTCTGAGCGAACTGCTCGAGGCGATCCTGTTGACCGCGGACGCGTCCCTGGATCTGCTGGCCAACCGCGAGCAGGATGCCCAGGGTGTGGCCATCGAGGCGCATCTCGACCGCGGTCGCGGACCGGTGGCTACCGTCCTGGTTCAGCGCGGAACGTTGCGGATCGGCGACTCGATCGTCGCCGGTGACGCGTACGGCCGGGTCCGGTCGATGCTGGACGAACACGGCGAGAAGCTGACCGAGGCGCTCCCCTCTCGTCCGGTTCAGGTGCTGGGGCTGACTTCGGTGCCACGTGCCGGCGACACCTTCCTGGTCGTCGACGAGGACCGGGTGGCCCGGCAGATCGCCGAGCGTCGCCAGACCCGGATCCGCAACGCCCAGAACGCGTCCTCGCGCAAGCGGGTCAGCCTGGAGGACCTGGACTCGGCCTTGCGCGAGACCAGCGAGCTGAACCTGATCATCAAGGGTGACAACTCCGGAACCGTGGAGGCACTCGAGGATGCGCTGCTCAAGATCCCGGTCGGTGAGGATATCTCGCTGCGGGTCATCCACCGCGGTGTCGGGGCCATCACCGAGGGGGACATCAACCTGGCGATCGCGGACAACGTCATCGTGCTCGGGTTCAACGTCCGCGCGGAGGGCAAGGCAACCGAATTGGCCACCCGCGAGGGCATCGACATCCGGTACTACTCGGTGATCTACGCGGCCATCGACGAGATCGAGGCCGCGCTCAAGGGCATGCTCAAGCCGGAGTTCGAAGAGGTGCAACTGGGCACGGCGGAGGTCCGGGAGGTCTTCCGGGTGCCGCGCATTGGCAACGTGGCCGGCTGCCTGGTCCGCTCTGGGACGATCGTGCGAAACAGCAAGGCGCGGTTGGTCCGTGACGGTGCCGTGGTCGCGGACAGTCTGACGGTGGACTCACTGCGCCGGTTCAAGGACGACGCGACCGAGGTCCGCGAGGGCTTCGAATGCGGCATCGGGCTGGGTTCGTTCAATGACATCAAGGCCGAGGACGTCATCCAGACCTTCGAGCTCCGCGAGAAGCCCCGCGACTAGAGGCACAGTTCCTGATCCGAGTTGATCATCGGAATCTGGGGGTTTGATCGGCTGAAACCGGCCAACAACCCCGGAAGTTCCGATGATCAACTCGGCAGGCGGTGAGACGAGGGGGTCTGGGCGGTGTTCACCGCGACGATGTGGTGCGACATCCGACTCGGCGATGTCGGCTCGCTCAAGGCAAAACGTTCGGTCGTACGCCCGATCGTAGCTGAGCTGCGGCGCCGGTACGACGTAGCCGCCGCCGAGGTCGGCGCCCACGACCTGCATCGGCGGACCGAGATCGGAGTGGCCGCTGTGGCCTCGACGGCCGGGCAGGCCGGCGACGTGCTGGACGCGTGCGAACGGTTCGTCGCCGCGCGACCGGAGGTCTTGTTGCTGTCCGTACGACGGCAACTCCTCGCGCACACCGACGACCTCGACCCCGTGCCAACCGACTACTCACGAGAGGACAGCTCCGATGGCTGACGCTGCCCGAGCCCGCCGACTGGCGGTACGTATCCGCGAGATCGTCGCCTCCACCCTCGAGCACCAGGTCAAGGACCCGCGGCTCGGGATGGTCACCATCACCGACGCCAAGGTGACCGGTGATCTGCGCGAGGCGAGCGTCTTCTACACCGTGTACGGCGACGACGCCGAGGTCACTGGCTCGGCCATCGCACTCGAGAGTGCCCGCGGGGTCCTGCGCAGCGCGGTCGGCAAACAGACCGGCATCAAGTTCGTCCCTACCTTGACCTTCGTCAGCGATGCGGTACCCAAGACGGCCCAGGACATCGAGGACGCCTTGGCCCGCGCCCGAGAGATCGATGCCGAGGTCGCCGCCAAGCGCCGGGGTGCGAGCTATGCCGGTGCGGCGGATCCTTACCGACAGCCGCGCGTCGACGACCCCGACGAGGGCGACGACCCCGACGAGGGGGATCGAGTCGCCAAGGATGCCGAGTGAAGGACGCCCGGTATCGAACCTATTGGCACAAGGCGTCCTTCACTCGGTCCGACGCCGGTCGCTGACACCTCGATGACGGCCCAGCGCGGAGTGTTGGCGCTGGCGGCCCCGGCTCTGGTCGTGCTTGCTGCTGAGCCGCTCTACCTGCTGATCGACACCGCAGTGGTAGGCCACCTGGGCTCGATTCCGCTCGCCGCGCTGGCCCTGGGCGGCGGTGCGTTCGCCTTCACGGCGTTCCAGTTCAACTTCCTGGCCTACGGCACCACGAGTGTGGCCGCGCGGCGATTCGGTGCCGGCGACGTAGAAGGGGCCCGCGGACAGGGAGTGCAGGCTTCCTACCTCGCCATCGGCATCGGGCTGGCGATGATCCTGTTGTTCCAACTCCTAGCCGACCCGATCACCCGGCTGCTGGCCGGTGGGGCCGGGACCGTACAGGCTCAGGCGGAACTGTGGTTGCGGATCGCCAGTCTCGGCGCGCCGATGGTCCTGTTGACCCTGGCCGGCAACGGCTGGATGCGGGGCGTGCAGGACACCAGGCGGCCGCTGCGCTATGCCCTGGTCGCGAATATCGTCAGCGCGATCCTCTGCCCCCTGTTGGTCTATCCAGCTGGGCTGGGCCTTGCCGGGTCGGCAGTGGCCAACGTGGTCGGGCAGTCGCTGGGTGCGGCGTTGTTCGTCGCCGCGCTGGTGCATGACACCGACCGGCGGCGACCCGATCGAGCGGTGTTGCGGGCACAGGTCGTGATGGGTCGGGATCTGGCGATCCGGACGCTCGTCCTGCAGGGCTCATTCCTGGTTGCCGCTGGAGTGGCCGCACGCATCGGCACCGCGCAGGTCGGCGCCCATCAGATCGCCTTGCAGCTCTGGTTCTTCCTGGCTCTGGCCCTCGACAGCTTCGCGATAGCCGCGCAGTCGCTGGTCGGCGAGAGCCTCGGAGCCAGCCGATTGGAGCAAGCCCGCGCGACTGCGTGGAAGGTGGCTCGGTACGGGGCCGTTACCGGGGTCGTTGTGGCGGTCCTCTTGCTACTCGGCCGCGATGCGATCCCGCGGCTGTTCACCTCCGATCCCGAAGTGTTGGCCGGCACGCAAACCATCTGGTGGTGGTTCGCGCTCATGCAGCCGTTGGCCGGTCTCGTCTTCGCCCTGGACGGTGTCCTCATGGGTTCCGGCGACGTCGCCTTCCTCCGCACCCTGACCCTCAGCGCCGGCCTGCTCGGCTTCCTGCCGCTGACCTTGCTCTCGATCCCGCTTGGCCTGGGGCTGACCGGGATCTGGGCCGGACTCACCGCGTTGATCGTCATCCGGCTGATCGGGGGCTGTCTGCGGATCCGCGGCGGTCGCTGGGCGGTCGGCGGGGTCGAAGCGCGCTGAGGGGCTGTGCCACAGTGGCCGGCATGTCACCTCCGCAGGACATCAGCACGGGCAAAGTCGAGCACCTGCTCGAGCTCGTCCACCGTTCCGGCGGGGTCATGGTCGCGTTCTCGGGTGGGGTGGACAGCGGTGTCGTCCTAGCCGCCGCGGTCAGGGCTCTGGGCGCGAGCCGGGTCATCGCGGCCACCGCCGTCTCGGGCAGCCTGCCCGGTGCAGAGCTCGACGCGGCCGTCCTGTTCGCAGCGGAGCTGGGCGTCCGGCACCTGACCCCGTCCACCGCCGAGCTGGACAGCCCTGGGTACCGGGTCAACGACGGGGATCGTTGCTACTTCTGCAAGGCCGAACTGCTCGACGTACTCATACCGCTGGCTGTTGACCACCACCTGCCGAATGTGGCGACCGGGACGAACGCCGACGATCTGCGGGCAGGCTTTCGTCCCGGCATCAGAGCGGCCCAGGAGCGCGGAGCGCTTCGCCCGCTGGCCGACGCCGGCCTGACGAAGAGTGACGTCCGTGAGATCGCCCGCACCTGGTCGCTGCCTCTGTGGGACAAGCCGGCTGCCGCCTGCCTGTCGTCCCGCATCGCCTTCGGGATCGAGATCACACCTGATCGGTTGGCCCGGGTCGAGCGGGCCGAGGCCGGTCTCCGGACCGCCATGCGCACGGCAGGTCTGCACAGCCGAAACCTCCGGGTTCGCGATCTCGGCGACACCGCGCGGGTCGAGGTCGATGCCACCCTCAGCCGGACCCTTGCTAAGCGACCCGACCTACTGGCGGCCGTGGCCGGTTTCGATCGGGTGGAGGTGGATCCGACCGGATTCCGCTCCGGTTCGATGAACGAACTCCTGCCTGATCAGGCCCGCTTCCGCTGACCGTTCCCTGTCACAGCGCTCAGTCCCGTGAGCTGAGCACGCAGAACTCGTTGCCCTCCAGATCGGCCATGACGATGAAGCGCGCATCCGCGGGCTGCCCCACATCGATGCGGGTGGCTCCGAGACTCTCCAACCGAGCAACTTCGGCGGCTTGGTCGTCGGATTCGCGAGGGGCCACGTCGATATGCAACCTGTTCTTGACCTGCTTTCCCTCCGGCACCAGCACGAATACCAGGCCCGGCCCGCGTTCCTCCACCGGAATGGTGTCGGCCTTCTCCAACGCGCGAGCCGGCACGATGACAACTTCGTCCGCAGCCTCGTAGACCGTCTGCCAGCCCAGGACATCGGCCCACCAGCGCGCCTGCGCCGAGACATCAATGCAGTCGATGACCACCGAATACCACCGCACACTCACCGGATTGCCTCCTCCCGCCCCGGACGATCCAGAGCCCGGTGATCCTCCCTCAGACGACTGACATGGACCGGTCGCAGCTGGATCCGGTCGTCGACCGGAGCCGGTGCCTGATATGGCGTCGCGACACAGGTTGGAAGCGAGGCAACCATGACCGGGACGGCCACCCGACTCGTGATCCCAATGACTGTGCTGGCGCTGTGCAGTGCCTGCTCGGCAGCACCGGACCCAAGCGAAACAGCATCGGTGCCGGCTGCCTCGGGAACGGTCACGAGTTGCGCAGCCCCGAAAATCTCCCCCGCCCAGCCCACCAGCTTGGCGGGCGTCGAAAAGATCACCCTCGGGAGTGAGACGTACAGCGTTGAGCTCGGATTCGGGGCGGCGTGGGTCCAGATCAGGTCCCCTGCCCAGCTCGTGAAGGTCGAGCAAGCCACGGGCGAGGTCACGCTCTCGGTCACCGGTGGCGTCGGCTCGGAAGTCGGCCCAGACGCGATGTGGGTGTCGGTGGCCGGCCTGGAGCTGGTCAAGATCGACCCGGTCAGCTGCGAAACGCTGCTCACCGTCCCTGCGGTCGGTGCTACTTATTTCGCACTGGGACTGGACTCGGTGTGGGTGCCCACCGAGAACGGAGACCTGCTGCGCCTCGACGAGGCCACCGGGGACCTGTTGGCGACCATCGAGACCAACACTGTTCTCAAGAACGTGGCCGTCGGCGACGACGCAGTCTGGGCCACCGCCAAGGACAACGACAGGGTGCTGCGCATCGACCCCGCAACCAACGCCGTGGTCGCCGAAATCCCTACCTTCGACAAGCCGCAGGATCTGGTCATCGATGAGCACGGCGTCTGGGTCACCCATGACGCCGGGGCTGGCACCGTCACCCTCATTGACCCCGGCTCCAACACCGTCCTGACCACAGTCGACGGTGTTGGCACCGGCACCGGCATCGCCGCAGGTGGTGGATATATCTGGGTCAGCACCACCAACATCGGGATCACGCGAATCGATCCCCAGACCTACCAGACGACCCCGGTCATCGAGTTGCCGGGCGAAGCGAACTACGGCATCGCATACGGCGGCGACGAGCTGTGGGTGACCAGCAGGAGCGGCTGGATCTACCGCGTTCCCGTGCCCCCGTCCTGAGGCAGACGACGAGACAGCACGCGGTCGCGCGACATAGGACCGTTCTTCAGGCGTTGCGCGCCAGCCACTGTCGTCTCAGCGCCCTTCGCGGCGCCGAATCCGTTTGTCGATGTTCGTCAGGGCGATGCCTGGAGCGCAAAAGGTGAGCGTGGTGAACAGCACCGCCAAGCCCTCGAAGGCCGCGCGCCGTAACCGACACTCGTCGGCAACGCCACGACCAGGTCGAGACAACGCGAGGACGGATACGGGGCAGCGATTGTCCCGCTCCGGCCGATCCGGAGCTCGACGCTCTTCCCTCAGGCTGCTGACAACCGCGTGCCAGGCATCAGACCCATGCATCAGATCCCGATGACTCCCGTTGAAATGTCGGGAGCGGGACGATGTCGGCTGGTCGATTTACATTGGCCCGATGAGCTCGCTCGGGTGGTTGCGCCGTCAGGCCGTCGGGTGGTCACTGCCCCGAACCGCCGGGACCCTGGCTTCGACGCTGTCGGACATGGAGTTCGTGCAGGC
>JBPCPI010000196.1:0-21309 GCA_050999295.1 Geodermatophilaceae bacterium
ACTTCGGATTGACCGCGCTCAGACGTTGGGCGCCAGATTGACCCCGTGTCGCGGCTCGTACAGCCCGACCTCGGCACCGCTGGGCAGTCGAATCCTGGTGCAAAAGCCGTATCCCTCGTCGGAAACCGGACCGGTCTTGACGCCTCGGGCCCGCAGATCGGCGACGGTGGTGGCGATGTCGTCACACATCAGGTGCAGGTCGACGTGGGAGTCCCCGTGTTGATGGATTCCGAGTTCGGCCCGCGGCGCCTTGTAGATCAGCCACCCGTCTGAAGCCGGCCTCTCCTCGGCGTGACGCCAACCCAGGACATCGGTGAGGAAAGCTCGATCGGCCTCCGCGTCCTCGCTGTTGAACAGCAGGTGCACGCCCGTGATCATCAGTAGCAGCTACCTCCCAAACCGAGCCGCCGCGCTCGATCGAGTTCCCTAGGCTGAGCCTCATGGTCGAGTCCGAAGACAACGAGAACACGTCGAAAGACATCACGTCGTCCCCCGCCTGGGGGAGGCTGACGGGGCTCCCCCGACCCCCGCACTTGAGAGAGCTCTTCTCCGAAGACCCCGACCGAGCGCGGCGGTTTGTCCTGGAGGTCGCCGATCTTAGGGTCGATTTCGCCAAGCAGCGCCTCGATGACGACGTACTCGCCGCGCTGATCGACGTGGCCAACGCGGCCGGCGTTGCCCAACGCCGCGATGCGATGTTCGCCGGAGAGCACATCAACGTCACCGAAGATCGCCCGGTCCTGCACGTCGCCCTGCGGGCGCCGGCCGGGACGCCGATCACCGCCGACGGCACAGACGTCGTCCCTGGCGTCCACGAGGTGCTCGGCCGGATGGCGGACTTCGCGACCCGGGTTCGTGAAGGCTCGTGGACGGGAGCAACCGGTCGGCGAATCCGCACAGTCGTCAACATCGGGATCGGCGGGTCCGACCTCGGTCCCGCGATGGCCTACCAGGCCCTCGCCGCCTACCACCATCCGGACCTCACCGCCCGCTTCGTGTCCAATGTGGACGGCGCGGACATCCAGGGCGCCCTCGAGGGTCTTGACCCGGCTCAAACGCTGTTCGTCATCTCGTCCAAGACCTTCACCACCATCGAGACGCTGACCAATGCCCGCACGGCCCGCGCGTGGCTGGCCGAGGCTCTCGGCGAGGCGTCGGTTTCCAAGCACTTCGTGGCGGTCAGCACCAATGCCGAGAAGGTGGCCGAGTTCGGAATAGACACCGAGAACATGTTCGAGTTCTGGGAATGGGTCGGCGGACGGTACTCCGTCCAATCGGCCATCGGACTGACCCTGATGATCTCCATCGGACCGGAGCGATTCGCGGAATTCCTGGCCGGCTCGCACGCGGTCGACGAGCACTTTCGTACCGCGCCGTTCCCAAGGAACGTACCGGTCGTGCTGGGAATGATCGGGGCGTGGAACGCGAACGTCCTCGGGTTCGACACCAAGGCGGTTCTGCCGTACGCGCAGGAGATGGCCCGGTTCCCGGCCTATCTGCAGCAGCTCGACATGGAGTCCAACGGCAAGTCCGTACGGCTCGACGGGTCGCCGGTTGCCCTGGCGACCGGCCCGATCGTGTGGGGTGAGCCGGGTACGAACGGCCAGCACGCCTTCTACCAACTGCTGCACCAGGGCACGCGGGTCGTACCCGCGGATTTCATCGGCTTCGCCAACCCGCAGCACGACCACCGCGACCATCACGACCTGCTGGTGGCGAATCTGATCGCCCAGACCGAGGCGCTGGCCTTCGGCAGGGAGCGACCAGGCGAACCGCATCGAAGCTTCCCCGGAAACCGGCAGTCCACCACGATCCTCGCCGCAGAACTCACCCCGGCAGTCCTCGGGCAGCTGATCGCGCTCTACGAGCACATCGTGTTCGTCCAGGGCTGCATCTGGGGCATCGACAGCTTCGACCAGTGGGGCGTGGAGCTGGGTAAGGAATTGGCCAACCGGATCACGCCTGAACTCGCCGGTGAGCAAAGTGAATCCGTGCAGCACGATTCGTCGACGACTGCCCTCATCGGCTGGTACCGGGCGCACCGGGACGCGCCAGCGTAGTTGGTTCGACGAAACCGCGTGCAGCCCAGATCGCCCGCATCGACGGCAGAGGGTTCACCTCGATTCGGGCGGCCTGACCCTCAGCTGCGGGTGAAGCTCTTGGGCACAAAGGTCTGGGTCTCCATCGGCGGCCGCTCGTAGTCGCGCTCCTGCCGATCCGGCAGGACGATGTCGGTGTGCTTCGGATGCTGGTATGGCAGCAGTGAGAGCAGGTGTGACATCAAGTTGAGCCGAGCGGTCTTCTTGTCATCGGCGTCGAGGACGTACCACGGGCACTCCTCGATGTCGCTGAAGGCGAACATGGCGTCCTTGGCTTCGGCGTAGTCCACCCAGCGGGACTGTGCCTCCATGTCCATCGGGCTCAGCTTCCAACGCTTGGCCGGATTGTCGATGCGAGCCTGAAACCGACGCCGTTGTTCCTCGTCGGAGATACTGAGCCAGTACTTCACCAGCACGATGCGGTCGCGCACCAGGGCTCGTTCGAGCAGTGGACAGGTGCGGACGAATTCGAGGTACTCGGCCTCGGAACAGAAACCCATGACCTTCTCCACGCCGGCCCGGTTGTACCAGGAGCGGTCGAACAGGACCATCTCGCCGGCGGCCGGCAGGTGGGCGAGGTAGCGCTGGAAGTACCACTGGGTCTTCTCCCGCTCGGTGGGGGCGGGCAGCGCGATCGTCCGACAGGTCCGTGGGTTCAATGCAGCGGTGATCTGCTTGATCGTGCCGCCCTTGCCTGCGGTGTCCCGACCCTCGAAGAGCACCACCAGGCGTGTCCCACTCGTCCGGATCCACTCCTGAAATGCCACCAGTTCGGTCTGTAGTCGGACCAATTCCTTCTCGTACTCCTTCTTCGACGAGATGATCGTGGCATCCTGTGACTTGGGCATCTGTTCCTCCTCCAGGCGGTAGTTGCCACTCTGGACCCAACGGCAGCGCAGGCCAAGGTGCGGGCGGCGGATCAGCTCAGCAGGTCGAGCAGAACGTCCCCGGCCACGCCCAGGAAGACCAGCGTCAAGTAGCTGATCGAGACGTGGAACAGGCGCATCGGGCTCAACGCCGCGCCGGCTCGGGCCTGACGCGCCAGAAGGACCGCCTCCCAGATGAACCAGGCACCGGCGGCTCCAGCCAGAACCGGGTAGATCGGCCAGGAGCCCAGCGGCCACAAGAGCATCGAGACAACCACCGTGAGAACCGTGTAGGCCACGATCTGCCTGGTGACCGACACCGTCTGCGCCACGACCGGCAACATCGGGACATCGGCTCGCGCATAGTCCTCCCGAAATCGCATCGCCAGTGCCCAGAAGTGCGGCGGCTGCCACAAGAAGACCACCGCGAACAGCACCCAGGCCTGCCACGACAAGTCCCCGGTGACCGCAGCCCAGCCGATCAGGACCGGAGCGGCCCCGGCCACTCCCCCGACCACCGTGCTGTGTCGTGTGCGGCGTTTGAGCCACAGCGTGTAGACGACGACGTACCAAGCGATGGCGCCCAGCGAGAGTCCGGCGGCCAATGGGGTCGTCGCCCAGGCCAGCACGGCCGTTGACACGGCGGCCAGCACGAGGCCGAAGACCAGTGCCGCCCGCGGGGTCAGGACCTGGCTCGGCAGCGGGCGACTCTGCGTGCGATGCATCAGTCCGTCGATGTCTCGGTCGTAATAACAGTTCAGCGCGTTAGCTGCCCCGGCTGCCAGTGCGCCACCCACCAGGGTGGCCGGCACCAGCCAACCAGCCGGAAAGCGTCCGGCGGCCAGCATCATGGTGGGCAGGGTCGTGACCAGCAGAAGTTCGACGATGCGCGGCTTGGTCAGCGACAGATATGCCCGCAGGACGGTCCCGGCGGAGCGGGTCGCGATCGGGTGAGGATCAGCTACGGCCGTCACCGAGCCGTCGCCCAAGAACGGGCGCAGCGCGGCGGATCGCAGGACACCAGATGACCTTTCCGGGGACGGACACCGAACGGTCAACTCTAGCCCGCGAGCACCTTCCGTTCCCGGGCTAGGGTTCCTGCCATGAGCGAGAACACCTCCGCCCGCACACAGACCCTGCCCGACGGTTGGGGCGAACTCGATCGCCGGGCGATCGACACCGCTCGCGTCCTGGCGATGGACGCCGTGCAGAAGACCGGGAACGGGCATCCGGGTACGGCGATGAGCATGGCGCCGGTGGCCTACCTGCTCTTCCAGAAGTACCTTCGCCACGATCCGACCGACGAGGAGTGGCCGGCTCGGGACCGCTTCATCCTCTCGATGGGCCACTCCAGCCTGACGCTCTACATCCAGTTGTACTACTCCGGGTACGGCCTGGAACTGCCCGACCTGGAAGCGCTGCGGACCTGGGGCTCCTTGACCCCCGGTCACCCCGAGCATCGGCACACCCGCGGGGTGGAGGTCACCACCGGGCCCCTCGGCCAGGGCTTGGGCAACGCCGTCGGAATGGCGATGGCCGCTCGCCGCGAGCGCGGGCTCTTCGATCCTGATGCTGATCCCGGAACGAGCCCCTTCGACCACATGGTCTGGACCTTGGCTTCGGACGGGGACATGGAGGAGGGCATCACCTCGGAGGCGTCTTCGCTGGCCGGGCATCAACAACTGGGCAACCTGGTGGTGATCTACGACCGGAACAAGATCTCGATCGAGGACGACACGGGGATCGCCCTGTCCGAGGACACGCCCAAGCGGTACGAAGCCTACGGCTGGCATGTCCAGGTCGTGGCCGACAGCGAGGACGTCGCGGCGCTGGACAAGGCTTTCGCGGCCGCGGTGGCCGAAACGGCCAGGCCCTCCTTTATCGTCGTCGACAGCATCATCGCCTGGCCGGCTCCCAACGCTCAGAACACCGGACCGGCGCACGGCAGCGCCCTGGGCGAGGACGAAGTCAAGGCGACCAAGAAGGTCCTGGGTTTTGATCCGGACAAGACCTTCGATGTTGCCGACGAGGTCATCGCCCATGCCCGCAAGGTCGTGCAACGCGGTGCCGAGGCCAGGGCGCAGTGGCAGACGACCTTCGACGCCTGGGAGCAGGCCAACCCCAAGCAGGCAGAACTGCACACCCGGATGGCTGAGCATCGCCTGCCCGATGGCTGGGCCGACGCTCTGCCGGTCTTCGAGGCCGACGAAGCGGGTATGGCGACCCGCAAGGCCTCCGGTCAGGTCCTAGCCGCCCTCGCTCCTGGTCTGCCCGAACTGTGGGGTGGCTCGGCGGATCTTGCCGAGTCCAACAACACGTCGATGAAGGGCGAGGCGTCCTTCATTCCCACCGAGCACCAGACCAAGGAGTGGACCGGCGGTCCGTACGGGCGGACGCTGCACTTCGGCATCCGCGAGCACGCAATGGGCGCGATCATGAACGGGATCGCCCTGCACGGCGGAACGCGGGTCTACGGCGGCACGTTCCTGGTCTTCTCCGACTACATGCGCCCCTCCGTGCGGCTGGCGGCGATCATGCACCTTGCAGTCATCTATGTCTGGACGCACGACTCGATCGGCCTCGGCGAGGACGGTCCGACCCACCAGCCGGTCGAGCACCTGGCCGCCCTGCGGGCGATCCCTGGCCTGGACGTCGTACGACCCGGTGATGCCAACGAGACGGCGGTGGCCTGGCGCACGGTGCTGGAGAAGACCAACCGGCCGGCGGGCCTGTGCCTGTCCCGGCAGAACCTGCCCGTTCTGGACCGAGAGACCTACGAATCGGCCGAGGGGACCGCTCGCGGCGCTTACGTGCTCGCCGACACCGAGGGCACCCCAGACGTGATCCTCGTGGCAACCGGGAGCGAACTCACCCTCGCGGTGGCCGCTCGTGCGGTGCTGGAAGGCGAGGACATCGCGGCCCGGGTGGTCTCCATGCCCTGCCGGGAGTGGTTCGACGAGCAGGACCAGGGTTACCGGGACAGTGTGCTACCGCCTTCGGTACGCGCCCGGGTCAGCGTGGAAGCCGGCGTGGCTCAGGGCTGGCGGGAGATCGTCGGCGATGCCGGTCGCTGCGTCTCGTTGGAGCACTTCGGCGCCAGTGCTGCCGCGGATGTGCTCTTCAAGGAGTTCGGCTTCACCCCGGAGGCAGTAGTTTCCGCCGCCCGGGAGAGCATGACCGCGGCCGCGCAGGGGAACGGTTGAACCAGGCGCACACTCTTCGTTACAGGAGCTCTCATGACACAGAATCCCCGACTGGCCGAGCTGAGCGCGCACGGAGTCTCCGTGTGGCTGGACGACCTGTCCCGTGATCGGATCAATAGCGGCGGGCTGGCCGCGCTGATCGAGGAACGCAGCGTCGTCGGGATCACCACCAACCCGACGATCTTCGGCGCAGCGATCAGCGGCTTTGACATCTACAACGACCAGGTGGCCGATCTGTCCAAACGAGGGATCGGCATCGACGAGGCGCTGCGCATGATCACCGCCTACGACGTACGGGCAGCCTGCGACGTCCTGGCCGAGACCGCGCGGCGCACCGGTCGAGACGGCCGGGTCTCCCTCGAGGTCGACCCACGGCTGGCCTTCGACACCGAGGCCACCTTCGGCGAGGCGACATCCCTGTGGTGGCTGGTCGATCGCCCGAACCTGTTCATCAAGATCCCGGCCACCGAAGCGGGCCTGCCCGCCATCACCGACACGATCGCCGACGGGGTCAGTGTCAACGTGACGCTGATCTTCAGCATCGAGCGCTACAAGTTGGTCATGGACGCCTACCTCAGCGGTCTGGAGCGGCGGGCGCAGGCTGAGGACTTCGCCGGGTTTGACGGTCTGGAGTCGGTTGCTTCCTTCTTCGTCTCTCGGGTCGACACCGAGATCGACAAGCGTCTGGCCGCGGCGGGGGCGGAGGTTGCCCTGCAGGGAAAGGCAGCCGTGGCCAACGCCGTACTCGCCTACCAGGCCTACGAGGACGTCATCGCGAGCGCTCGCTGGCAGGCCCTGGCCGCCAAGGGTGCCAACGTGCAACGTCCGTTGTGGGCGTCCACCGGCACCAAGAACAAGGCTTATCCCGACACGCTCTATGTCAGCCGGTTGGTCGCCCCGGACACGGTCAACACCATGCCTGAAGCGACCCTGCAGGCCTACGCTGATCACGGGGAGATCGGCACACCTGTCCAGGACCAGTACGAGTGGGCGGCCACGGTTATGGACCAGATCCGTGCCGCTGGGGTGGATATGGACGACACCTTCAAGACTCTGGAGACCGAGGGCGTGGACAAGTTCAAGGCCTCTTGGGATGAACTCATGACCTCCGTCAGTGACGAGCTCAAGAGGGTCGGCTAGCTGCATGGCCGCAGACACCGCGGGATCAAAGCGGGGGGCCAAGGGAGCGAGGGCCAAGCCGACGCAGCAACGCCCTGGTAACCCGCTGCGGGACAATGCCGATCGGCGGTTACCGCGGATCCCGGCCCCCTGCGCGTTGGTCGTCTTCGGCATCACCGGTGACCTGGCCCAGAAGAAGCTGTTACCCGCGGTCTACGACCTGGCCAATCGAGGACTCCTGCCGACCAGCTTCGTGCTGCTCGGCTTCGCCCGCCGGGACTGGGGCGACGGAGAGTTCATCGAACTGGCGCACGACGCCGCCAAGGAGCATGCCCGAACCCCGTGGCGCGAGGACGTCTGGAAACGGCTGGCCGCGGCCTGCAAGTTCGTGCCCGGCGCATTCGATGACGACAACGCCTTCGACACACTCGCCAAGACCTTGCTGGAATTAGAGGAATCGCACGGCGTGGCGGGCAACGCCGCCTTCTACCTGTCGATCCCACCGGACTCCTTCCCGGTGGTGCTCAAGCAGATGCAGCGCACCGGGATGGCCGACAACGTCGATGACTCGATCACCGGCTACTGGCGTCGCGTGGTGGTGGAGAAGCCCTTCGGTCACGATCTGCCCTCGAGCCGGGAGCTCAACGAGCTGGTCGACTCGGTGTTCACTCCCCAGGACGTGTTCCGGATCGACCACTATCTGGGCAAGGAGACCGTCCAGAATCTGCTCGCGCTGCGCTTCGCGAACACGTTGTTCGAGCCGCTGTGGAACTCCCATCACGTCGACTCGGTGCAGCTGACGATGGCCGAGGATGTGGGCATCGGGTCACGGGCGAACTTCTACGACGCGACCGGCACCGCCCGCGACGTCGTACAGAACCACATCCTGCAACTGCTGGCGCTCACCGCGATGGAGGAGCCGGTCGAGTACACCCCCGAGGCGATTCGGGTGGAGAAGCTCAAAGTCCTGCGGGCGATCACGTTGCCCGAGGATCTGTCCCGCTACGCGATCCGCGGCCAGTACAGCCAGGGTTGGCTCGCCGGGCAGCGGGTTCCCGGGTACACCCAGGAGGACAAGGTTCCCGACGACTCGAAGACCGAGACCTACGTCGCGCTCCGATTGGGAGTGCAGACCCGACGGTGGGCCGGCGTCCCGTTCTACCTGCGGGCCGGCAAACGGTTGCCGCGCCGAGTCACCGAGATCGCCCTGACCTTCCGGCGGGCTCCGCACGTTCCCTTCACCGCGAGCGACACCGAATCCCTGGGCCAGAACCAGTTGGTCGTGCGGGTACAACCCGACGAGGGAGTGACGCTGAAGTTCGGGTCCAAGGTCCCGGGCACCGTGATGGAGGTGCGTGATGTGGCGATGGATTTCCTGTACGGGACAGCATTCACCGAAGCCAGCCCCGAAGCCTACGAGCGCCTGCTGCTCGACGTGCTGATCGGCGATGCCACGCTGTTTCCCCGGCATCAGGAGGTCGAGGCGTCCTGGGCGGTCATCGACCCGCTCGAGGAGTTCTGGGCCGGGCAGGAGCCGGCGCGCTATCGCGCCGGCGAATGGGGGCCACCCGAAGCCGACGAGATGCTCGCCTCCGACGGTCGGGTCTGGAGGCGGCCGTGAGCCAACGCCCAAGGGGACTCTCTCCGGAGAAAGTCACTTCAGCGCGGCCGCAGAACGCACCTTCTCCGGAGAAAGTGCGGTCAGGAGCAGGCGGGAGCCGGCCGTGAGCACGCTGTGGGATACGACCGGTACCGAAGTGGTCAAGGCATTGGGGGCCGCGCGGCGCAACGGGGCCGCGGTGACATCCGGGTTGGCCCTGACCTTCGTCGTGGTGGTCGAGGAGAAGCAGGTCGAGATGGCCGAGCAGGCTGCGACCGCCGCCGCGGCCATGCATCCGTGTCGACTTGTCATGGTGGTCCGTCGAGACCACACGGCACCCACGCCGCGGTTGGACGCCGAGGTCAGCGTCGGCGGCCGGCTCGGCCCGGGTGAGGCGGTGCAATTGCGGATGTACGGTCGCCTGGCACTGCACGCCGAGTCCGTGGTCCTTCCGTTGCTCGCCCCGGATGCGCCGGTCGTGACCTGGTGGCCGGGCACGGCACCGGACCGGCTGGCCACCGACGGCCTTGGCGTCCTGGCCGAGCGCCGGGTCACCGATTGTGCGGTGCATGACAACCCGCTCAAGGCGTTGCGGAGCCGGGCCGCCGACTACGCGCCCGGGGACACCGATCTCTCCTGGACGCGGATCACCTCCTGGCGTTCGATGTTGGCCGCCGCGGTCGATTCCGCCGGGAGTCCGGGCAGCAGGGTGGCGGTGACCGGGGGGCGGGTGTACGGCCAGCCGGACAGCGCATCGGCAGCTCTGCTGGCGGGCTGGCTGTCGAGTCGGCTGTACAAGAGCGTCAAGGTCCTCGAGTCCGATGCCAAGGCTCCCGCAAAGGGCGGGGTGCCCGACGCCGCAGGGGTAAGCGGTGCCCGGTTGGACCTCGAGGGCACCGATCCCATCTACATCGCGCATCGCGACGGTGTCGGCATGGTCAGCAGGGCCGGGCGTCCGGACAGCAGCGCCGCCCTCACCGAGCGCGACATCGGTGAGCTCCTGGGCGAGGAGCTGCGCCGATTGGATGCCGACGAGTCCTACTGCGAGGCCCTGGCCGCCGCCACGAACACCCGCGGACTGAGCGGCCGCACCGCCACTCGGGCCCTGATCTGGGAGGATCCGGCAGCCCCCGCCGGCAACCGGTCGGACGCGACATCCTCGGCGGCCTCGAGCAAGAGCCGCCCCTCATGAGTCGTTCCCCAGAGGTGGTCGTCCACGCCAGCTCCGATCTGCTCGCCGATGCGGTGGCCGCGCGGCTGACCACCAAGCTGGTGGACGCCCAGAGTGCGCGCGGCTGGGCCAGCGTGGTGCTGACCGGTGGCGGTATCGGCGTTGGTGTCCTGGCGGCGCTGCGAAAGAGCCCGGCCCGCGACGCCGTGCAGTGGGACCGGGTCGACGTGTGGTGGGGTGATGATCGGTTCGTTGCAGGAGACGATCCGGAGCGCAACGAACGTCAGGCGCGCGAAGCCCTGCTCGACCACGTTGAGCTGTCCCCCGACCGCCTGCACCCGATGCCCGCCGATGAGGGCCGGTTCGCTGGAGAACCAGAGGACGGGGCGGAGTGGTACGCCGACCAACTCGCTGCGGCCGCGCGTCCTGAGGATCACGGGTCGGTGCCCCGATTCGATGTCTGCATGTTGGGGATCGGCGAGGACGGGCACGTGGCCTCGATCTTCCCGGGATCGCCAGCGACCTACGAGACACGCAGCGTCGTCGCCGTACATGGCGCTCCCAAGCCGCCTCCGGTGCGGATCAGCCTGACTTTCCCGGCCATCGGATCGGCCTCCGAAGTCTGGTTGATCGCGGCTGGACCGGCCAAGGCCGCTGCCGTCGGTCTGGCCGTCAGCGGGGCGGGGCCGGTGCAGATCCCGGCGGCCGGTGCCACCGGTCGGGTCCGCACGCTCCTGCTCCTCGATCGGGCTGCGGCGACGGGGTTACCAACCGCCCTGCTGCGTCTGCCGACTGCCTGACTTCCGGGGCCGCTCACCGCTCGCGCGGCGCGGGCGGTGGCGGGATGCGCTTGGCACGGGCAACGTCAGAGGTCGGGATCTCGATGACCCGGCCATCGGACCGGCGTACGCGGACGGTTGACGCGTCACAGTGTTCGAGGATCCCCAGGACGTCGGTGTAGGCCTGCCCACCGGCGGGACCAGTCTCGCCCGGGAGCCTGCGGCGTACGACTACCCGATGCCCGACGTCGTCCGGGTGGATCCCAGGCTGGGTCATCCCTCAGCCAAGATGCGCTCTGGGCTCCGCCTGGCCGCTAGCGGTTCAGCCGCCGCGCCGCTCACGGAGCTTGTTCAGCGCCTCCTGCAGGATCGCCTCGCCGTCCTCGTCCGAGCGGCGCTCGCGAACGTAGGCCAGGTGGGTCTTGTACGGCTCGTTGCGCGGAGCCGGCGGCGGGGCGGTCTGCTCCCGGCCGGCGGGTAGCCCGCACCGCGCGCAGTCCCAGTTGTCCGGGATCGCCGCGTCGTGGGCGAATGCAGGGCGCGACTCATGTCCATTGGCGCACCAGAAGGGCACCCGCGTACGCGGCGCGGATTCCCCACGTTCGGCTTCGCCCATCGGTCCCGATCCGACCCGACTTCCACGGATCGCACTACCACCGGCCACGTGCCTGTACTCCTTCGTCGATGAACTACTGCGTTGACTCTACGGCGCGTAGGCCGAGAGACCTACAAACAGCCGCGGCCGTTACGGAGGGTCACGAAACGGGGCTGTCCGGCACCTTCAGGAGGATGCCCAACGCAATGATCGAGGCACTCCAAGCGATGGCGACGAAGACCGTCAGCCGGTTCAGGTTCTTCTCGACCACTGTCGATCCGGACAGCGAGGCACTCGCCGCGCCGCCGAACATCGACGACAAGCCGCCCCCGCGCCCGCGGTGCAAGAGGATGAGGACAATCAGGAGAAGGCTGGTGATGACCAGCACGATCGTCAGAAGAAGCTTCACAAGGGACCAGAGTAGTCAGCGGCACTCGAGCCCGGCGACAGCGCCCACCCGCTCGTGCGCTCAGCGCCAACCCGCCTCGTGCGCTGCGCGCACCGGTCGGTCCGCTCCTCCCTCGCTGGCGCTCGGTCGATGCTCCCGCCCTCTCGGCGATCCTTGCTGGCGCTCGGTCGATGCTCCCTTCCTCTCGGCTCAGCGAACCGCGACCGTCGCCAGGTCGTAGCCGCCGTAGGCCCAGTGCACCGCGGCGTTGCGCAGCCGTTCCCCGGCTAGCAGAACCGTGCGTTCCTCCACCACGGGAACGTAGGAACCACTATTGGTCACCGTCTGAGCAATCGTCTCCCAGGCGGTCAGGGCCGCGGCGTCGTCCACTGCGGCGTACGCGGAGTCGACCAGTCCGTTGATCGCTGGATCGTTGAGTTCGGCCACGTTGGTGTTCCCCGCCGCGGTGATCTCGCGGCCGTCGACCAGAGGGCCGAGGAAGGACGCCGGGTCAGGAAAATCGGCACTCCATCGGGTGAGCAGGATGCCGTACCCATTGGCTGTCACTGTCGCCGGCGATCCGATGTCGGAGGCGTAGTACGTAGCCGGGTCCAGGCCTTCGACTGTCGCCTCGATCCCCACCGCGGCCAGGTTTGCGCGGACCACGTCGGCCACGGCCAGCGAACGTGCCTGGTTGGGGGCCGCGATCGTGGTGCTGAAGCCGTCCGGCACACCACAGGCGGCAAGCTGCCGGCGGACCTCGGTCACGTCAACGGGGGTCGGTGCGCCGGCGTCCGGCATTCCACCGGTGAGCGTGCTGGGCCACAATCCACGAGTCGGCTGGGCAACTGCGGCTCCGCCGAGCGCCTCCCGGATCGCCGACACATCGACGGCCGCGGCCACCGCCAACCGGCAAGGGGGGTTGTTGAAAGGTGCGACGCTCGACGGCATCGCCAGCAGCTGCAACGCCCCGGTGGCGATCTGGTCCGTCCGCGGCGCCACGAGCGGGTCTGCCAGCACCCGCTCCAGCGATTCCGGTGCCACTCCACCGCCGAGGTCCAGATCGGCCGAACCGCCCAGTACTCGCTGATCTCGCTCCACGGAGGACAGCCCGGTGCGTACTTCCACCCGATCGGGGCGTGCGGTGCGTACGGCGTCAGTGCCGGGATCCCACGCCGGATTTCGTTCCAGCACGATCCCGGTGACCGGGTCGACCGAGGCGACGCGGTACGGCCCGGACGACATCGGCGCCTGGCCGTAGTCCGCCCGCGTGTCGGACTCTACGGGCACCGGGCTGGACGAGGGCAGGGCCATCACCTGGTCGAAGGCGGCGTAGGGCCGGTTGAGCCGAAACACGATCGTCGATGGGTCCGGGGTCTCGATGCTCGCCAAGCCGGGAGGCGGATCGTTCGCAGTCGGGACGAAGTACGGCCCGGGGTATGGCTGTTCAGGGTCATCGAGCAAGGACACGACGTACAGCGGCCCGCCGACGATCAGATCCGATGCGAAAGAACGCTCGATGCCGTACTTGACGTCTGCGGCGGTGATCGGACGTCCGTTCTCGAAAGCGGTACCAGGGCGCAGGGTGTAGGTCCAGGTCTGGTTGTTGTCCGACGGCACGCCCAGCCCGGTTGCCAGGTCAGGGGCGAGTTCGGTGCCGGCGGCATCGGCTGCCGATTCATAGGTGACCAGCGTGCGGGTGTAGAGCCGCATCAGGTTCCACACCCACGGCAGGTAGGAGCGCGCAGGATCGAGGCTGTCGACTGCCGGGGCGACCGCGCGCAGGGTCCCGCCATCGACTGTCGAGGGGGCCCGCCGTCCGGCGACGGCCGCGTCCTGACTGGCCTCGGCCGTGCCCACCGCCGCTTCGATCGGCGGGTCCCCCGCAGAGCAGGCGACGAGCAGGAGCAGTCCGACGACCAGCAGCGAGGTCCACACGCAAGCCTGGGACGGTGGCGTTCGCCGCTTGGTCATGCCTGCCTTCCGTGGGACCGGTCCGCGAGAAATTCCGCGGTGTGGGGACGTCAGTCGACAGCGGCGGCCCGGCAGATCGCGGCGAAGTCCTCCGCCTGCACGCTGGCTCCACCCACGAGCCCGCCATCGACGTCCGGCTGGGCGAAGATGCCCTCGGCGTTGTCCGCCTTGACCGAACCGCCGTAAAGGATACGCGTCGCGCCGGCGACCGCCGGCCCGTACGTCTGGCTCAATCGGGCACGCAGCTCCGCGCAGACCTCCTGCGCGTCCTCGGGAGTGGCGACCTCGCCGGTGCCGATCGCCCAGATCGGTTCGTAGGCCACGGCGAACTCACCGAGATCCGCAGCGGACATGCCCGCCAGCCCCGCGTCCAACTGGGTCACGCAGTGCCCGATCTGACCCCCTGCCCGGCGGACCTCCAGTCTCTCGCCGACGCACAGGACGGGGCGCAGTCCGAACTGCCGAGCCGCCCGGATCTTGGCGTTGATCACGGCATCGTCCTCGTGGTGGTGCTCCCGGCGTTCGGAGTGCCCGACCAGGACGTAGCTGCACCTCAACGCGGCCAACATGTGCCCACTGATGTCCCCGGTGTAGGCGCCCTTCGCGTGCGGGGACAGGTCCTGGGCGCCGTAGCCGATCTCGATCTTGTCGCCGTCCACCAGCGTCTGAACGCTGCGTAACGAGATGTACGGCGGGAGAACGACGACCTCGACGGCTGCCAGCTGCTGGTCGGTCAGGCTGAAGGCAACCTTCTGGACGAGTGCGATCGCCTCCAGGTGGGTGAGATTCATCTTCCAGTTGCCGGCCACCAGCGGGCGGCGGCGGGTGGGCGCCGAGCGGCTCATCTGCTGCCCTCGTCCAGGTCCTCGCTCAGGACGGCCAGGCCCGGGAGTTGTTTGCCCTCGAGGTATTCCAGCGAGGCTCCCCCACCGGTGCTGATGTGGGAATAGGCGGCTTCGTCCAGGCCGAGCTGGCGAACGGCGGCGGCCGAGTCCCCGCCGCCGACGACGGACAGCCCGTCCACGTCCGCGACCGCTTGGGCGATCCCGCGGGTGCCGGCGGCGAAGGGTGCCAGTTCGAAGACACCCATCGGCCCGTTCCAGAAGACGGTCTTGGCCCCCGTCAAGTGCTCGGTGAAGGCGAGAACGGTGTGCGGGCCGATGTCGAGCCCCTTTCGGTCTCCGGGGATCTGGGCTGCGGAGACGACGTGCAGTCGGGCGTCGGCGACCAGCGCTTCGGCGACCACGATGTCGACTGGTAGGACGATCCGATCTCCGGCCTGCGCGAGGAGTCCGCGGCAGGTCTCGATCTGGTCGTTCTCCAGCAGGGAGCCCCCCACGTCGTGGCCCTGGGCGGCCAGGAAGGTGAAACACATCCCGCCGCCGATCAGCAGCCGGTCGACCTTGGGCAACAGCGCTTGAATCACCGGCAGCTTGTCCGAGACCTTCGAGCCCCCGAGTACGACCACGTACGGCCGGGCGGGGTCCTGCGTGAGCCGGTCCAACACTTCGACCTCGGCCCGGACCAGGTCACCGGCGGCGTGCGGCAGGCGCAGAGCGACGTCATACACACTGGCGTGCTTGCGATGCACGGCGCCGAACGCGTCGTCGACATAGCTGTCGGCGAGGCCCGCGAGCTGGTCGGCGAATGCCGCTCGAAGATCAGGGTCCTTGCTCGTCTCGGCCGGTTCGAAGCGGACGTTCTCCAGCAGCAGGATGTCGCCGTCGGTGAGTGCCTGCGCCTGGGTTCTGCTGTCCGACCCGGCCACATCGGTGGACTGCCGGACCTCCCGATCCAACAGCTCGGCCAGCCGGGCGGCCACCGGCCCGAGCGAAAGCCCTGGTTCGGGGCCGTTCTCCGGCCGCCCCAGGTGCGCGGCCACGATGACCCGGGCGCCGGCGTCGAGCAGCCTGCGCAGCGTCGGGAGGCTGGACACGATCCGGCCGTCGTCGGTGATGATCGGGTCACCCGTGGAGTTGTCCAGCGGGACGTTGAGGTCGCAACGAACGAGGACGCGGGTGCCCTGTACTCCGGCAGAGATCAGGTCGTCGACCGAGCGCACGCGGCGCCGCCCTTACTTTGCGCCGACGAGGACGGTGAGGTCGGCCAGCCGGTTGGAGTATCCCCACTCGTTGTCGTACCAGCCCACGACCTTGACCTGGTTGCCGGTGACCTTGGTCAACGGCGCGTCGTAGATACACGAGGCCGGGTCGTGCACGATGTCCGAGGACACGATGGGCGCCTCGCTGTAGCGCAGGATGCCCTTCAGCGGGCCGTCCGCCGCGGCCGCATACGCGGCGTTGACCGAGTCGAGGTCCGCCTCCGTGCCCAGGGTCACCGTCAGGTCGGTGACCGACCCGGTCGGGACCGGTACGCGCAGTGCGTACCCGTCGAGCTTGCCCTTGAGATCTGGAAGAACCAGCCCGATTGCTTTGGCCGCGCCGGTCGAGGTGGGGACGATGTTCAGCGCCGCGGCTCGGGCCCGGCGGAGGTCGGAGTGCGGCCCGTCCTGGAGGTTCTGATCCGCGGTGTAGGCATGGATCGTGGTCATCAGGCCGCGTTCGATCGTGAAGCTGTCGTGTAGCACCTTGGCAAGGGGGGCAAGACAGTTCGTGGTGCACGAGGCGTTGGAGATGATCACCTGCGTACCGTCGTAGCTGTCCTCGTTGGCACCGATCACGACGGTGAGGTCTTCACCCTTGGCTGGCGCGGAGATGATGACCTTCTTGGCTCCACCCTGGTCGACGTGTGCGCGTGCCTTGCTCGCGTCGACGAAGAAACCCGTGGACTCGATCACGATGTCCACGCCGAGGTCACCCCACGGCAGTGCGCCGGGGTCACGTTCGGCGAGGATCTTCAGAATCTTGCCGTCGATCTCGATTCCGTCGTCCACGACGTTGACCTGCTTGCCGAGCGGGCCCCCGACACTGTCGTAGGACAGCAGATGCGCCATCGTGGCGACGTCACCGAGGTCATTGGCCGCGACGATCTCGATGTCATGGCCGCCGGCGCTGACCGCTCGCCAGAAGTTACGGCCGATCCGACCGAAGCCGTTGATGCCTACCCGGACTGTCACTGGAATCCCTCTCGTCGTCGGACCTGCACGTCGAAACCCTACTGAGGTGACCTGCTCCGGAGAATGTGCGGTCTGGGTGTGTGCAGACCTGGCCTACTCCGAAAATGTGCGGTCTGCGTTCGGTCATGGCGCGAGCATCTCTGCGGTGACCGCCGACTCCGTGTCCGAGACACCCAGGTCGCGAGCCTTCTTGTCAGCCATGGCCAGCAGCCGACGGATTCGTCCGGCTACCGCATCCTTGGTCATCGGTGGGTCGGCGAGCTGACCCAACTCCTCCAGGGATGCCTGGCCGTGTTCGACTCGCAGTCGGCCGGCCACCAGAAGATGGTCGGGTGCGTCGTCGCCCAGTAGGTCCAGGGCGCGGCTCACCCGCGCACCGGCGGCGACAGCCGCTCGAGCGGAACGGCGCAGGTTGGCGTCGTCGAAGTTGGCCAGTCGGTTGGCTGTGGCCCGGACCTCGCGGCGCATCCGCTGCTCCTCCCAGGCCAGGACCGCATCGTGGGCCCCCAGGCGGGTCAACAACACGCCGATCGCATCGCCATCCCTGATCACCACACGATCGGCGCCGCGTACCTCTCGACTCTTCGCGGAGACTCCGAGCCGACGAGCCGCGCCCACCAGGGCCATCGCGGCCTCGGGTCCGGGACAGGTCACCTCCATGGAGGAGGACCGGCCGGGTTCGGTCAAGGAACCATGGGCAAGGAACGCACCGCGCCAGGCGGCCTCCGAACAGCAAACCCCGCCGGAGACCACAGTCGCCGGCAGACCCCGAACCGGGCGTCCACGGGTGTCGACCAACCCGGTCTGGCGGGCGAGTCCCTCACCGTGTTTGACGATCCGGACGAGGTAACGCGGTCCCTTCCGCAGATTCCCGCCGGAGAGCACAGAGATGCCGCTGGCATACCCGAACAGTTCGCTGACATCGCGTCTCACCCGCCGAGCGACGGATGCGGTATCGAGTTCGGCCTCGATCACCACGCGGCCGCCGATGATGTGCAAGCCGCCGGAGAAGCGCAATAGCGAGGTGAGCTCCGACTTCCGGCAGCAGGTCTTGGTGACCGGCACGCGGGACAGTTCGTCCTTGACCTGAGCGGTCATGGCCATGCGGGGTGCTCCTCGGTCCTTGTCGGCGTCGTCGGCGTCGTCGGCGTCGTCGGCGTCGACGGCGTCGTCGGCGTCGTCGGCGGGCCGCTGATCGCCTGGTCCAGCGCCACGGCCAGCAGCCGCGGATCATGCTGGTCCCCAGAGTTGCCTTCGCTGGCCACCGGACGGAGGAGGAGTCGCGGTTCTGCTCGATCGTCGATCCGCAATGCCTGCACGGCATTCAATAGACCACGCCGGTCAACAACCCTCGACGCATCCGCCAGGACAGCACCGATGGGCAGCTCAGGAGCGTGCGCCCGGAGCACGCTCAGGTGCTCCTGCGGGGAGAATCCGTCGGTCTCGCCGGCTTGCGGGGTGAGGTTCAGCACCACGATGACCTGAGCCGAGCAGCGTTGCAGCGCATTCAGGAGATCGGGGACGAGTAGATGCGGCAGAACCGAGGTGAACCACGACCCGGGGCCTAGTAGCACGACGTCCGCGGCCCCGATGGCGGCCAGCGCCTCAGCACATGCCGGTGGTGCCTCTGGTACGAGGTGCACCGACCGCACCCGGCCCGGACTCGTCGCCACCGCCACCTGGCCACGAACCATGGTGCGTGCCAACGGATCATGATTGTAGTCCGCATCTATCCAGGCGGTGATGTCCAGCGGGATCGTGGACATGGGGAGCACCCGTCCCACGGCCCCGATCAGGTGACCGACGGTATCCAGAGCTCGTACGGAGTCGCCGCCGAAGACCTCGACGAGGCCAGTGAGCAACAGGTTGCCCACAGGATGGCCGGCCAGGGCACCGCTGCCGCCAAACCGGTGCTGGAGCAGGGTCGCCATCGCGGAATGTTCTGTACTCGATCCCGCCAGTGCCACGAGCGCCATGCGCAGGTCACCGGGCGGGACCACATCGAGCTCGCGCCTGATCTGCCCACTGGATCCGCCGTCGTCGGCCACCGTGACGATGGCGGTGACATCGGGGGTGAGTTGCCGAGCCGCGGCCAGGGTCACCGCAAGCCCGTGGCCGCCACCGAGGGCGACGATGCTCGGGGGCTTCACTCGCGACCCAGATCCCGGTGCACGACAGTCGTGTGTACATCCTCGGCGGCCAATCGGGCAGCGAGTTCCTCACTGATTGCCACGCTGCGGTGTTTGCCGCCGGTGCATCCCACGGCCAGGGTCAGGTACCGCTTGCCTTCGCGCTGATAGCCGGTGCCGATGATTCGCAGGATCTCCATGTACGAATCGAGGAACCCCCCCGCCGTCTCCTGGCCCAGGACATAGGCCCTGACCTCCGAGTTCTGCCCGGTCAATGGCCGCAACTCCGGTATCCAATGCGGGTTGGGCAGAAACCGGACGTCGACGACAAGGTCGGCATCCAGCGGCAGGCCGTACTTGTAGCCGAAACTCATCACGGTGGCCTTCAGGCTAGTTGCGAACTCGGCACCGAAGGCCAGCTCGATGGCGGTCCTTAGTTGGTGGACGTTGAGGTCACTGGTGTCGACGATGACGTCGGCGACTCCGGCCAGGTCGGTGAGCAGGGACCGTTCCGCGGCGATGCCGTCCGAGAGGCGACCTTCGCCCTGCAACGGGTGCGCCCGGCGGACCGACTCGAAACGGCGGATCAGGACATCGTCGCGGGCCTGCAGGAAGAGCACCTTGGTCCGGTATCCGCGCTCGTCGAGGTCGAGCAGGGTGCCGGTGAGATCGGAGGAGAACGCGCGCGAGCGCACGTCCACCACCACCGCCAGCCTGGTCACCGCCCCGGAGGCACTGCTGCCCAGTTCGACCATCGTGGCTATCAGGGCCGGTGGAAGGTTGTCGACGACGAAATACCCGAGGTCCTCCAGGCACTTCGCCGCTGTGCTTCGACCGGCTCCAGACAGCCCGGTGACCAGGACGATGTCCAGGCCTCGCGGCGGACCGGTGTCCAAACCATTCCGGTCACGAGGGTCGTCCTGGGTCATGCCATCAGTCTGCCTGGCCCCCATCGGTGTGACGCACTTCATGCGCTAGCTAAGTGCTTGCATTTGTTTGCAGCGCGTTTGTTGGGGCATCCTGGACGGCATGACAAAGACAATCTCTGACCCCAAGAGCCTGCTAGCCGAGCTATCCACCCTGCTGCGCCTGACCCGCACGGAGGCACAGATTGCGCGGGTCCGGATCTTCCAGGCCCGTCGCGACGACATCCGCCGCGAACTCGCCGACAACGCTCGCGAGGCCGATGTCCGCAGCCGCCGCATTCAGGCGGCCATCCGCCGGCTCGGCGGCGTCCCCGACGTCTTCGCCGACGCCGTGGGTCGAGTCACGGCCCTCACCAAGGCCACCTTCGAGCAGGTGCAACCCTTCTCCGAAGGTCTGCTCGGCGACCTCGCCCTCGAACACCAGCTGCGCGATCGGGCCGTGTTCACCCGGGTCCTGGCCGAGGCGCAGAACCAGCCCACCGTTGTCGCACTGATGACCCAGCTGGAGCAAGCGCACACCGAGACGATCGAGTGGATCACCGTTCGGCTCGCCGAGGTCGCCCAAGGCGGACCGGTCGCGCTGTCCCCCACGCCTGCCCAGGCCGCGGTCAGCACGGTCACCCGGATGGCACTGCTGCCCTCCCGAAGCGGCGCCGCCCTGATCAACAAGACGGTGAACCTCATCCAGCGTGGCCGTGGCCAGGCCGAGCAGGCCGTCGAGACTACCCGCGACAGGGTGGCGGCGACGAGCAAAGCCACCGGGCAGGTCATCGGCGCCGGTCGGGACGCTGCGCTGGCTCGTGCCGAGCAGGTTGCCCCCTCGGTCCAGGTTCGCAAAGCGGTGCACGAGACACGCGAGGGGCTGGGCACCATCGAGGTCCGCGACCTGCCGATCAAGGGCTACGACAACCTCTCCGTCGACGCGGCCGGCAAGGCCATCAACGCGTTGGACAGCGCCGATGAGGTACGGCTGGTGCTGCGCTTCGAGCGGGCCCATAAGAACCGTAAGGGCGTTCTCACGACCGGGGAGAAGCGGATCACCGAGCTGGCCGAGCAGTCGGTCAACGCCTGAGCTACGACCGCCTGACTGATATGTAGTGGGTTCTTGTCAAGGGGCATGGTGAGGCGCCGGCCCGGATTGCTCCGGTGGGGCGCCGTCTGCTTGGTCGGTGTGTCTGTGGTGGTGAGCGTGTCGTTGGCGACGCGCGGTCAGACTGATATGCGCGGGTTGGTTACCGCAGGACGGGTTGTTCGGCGGGAGCTGTCCGCGTGTCTGGGGTCGAGTGGTCGCCGGCCCAGGGGGCCGGTTGCTCATGGTCAGGACGCGGGTCGCTGCATGCGCTGCTGGCGCCACAGTGGGTCGACGAAGCGGTCGGGGGCCGTC
>JBPCPI010000246.1:0-18339 GCA_050999295.1 Geodermatophilaceae bacterium
GCTTGGCGTCCGCGGTCTCGAACTGCGTGTAGAGGTAGACCGAGCCATCCACCGGGTCGACGAACCGGTGCAGTCCCTCGCCGGTGTTGGTGTAGCGACAGGTGGCATTCACGACGAGGACGTTCTCCGCGGCCAAACCGGTCAGCGGCAGGCCCGTCGAGGGGAGGTAGGCCGTCGCGTCGACCTGCTGCCCATTGAGGGTCAACTCGGTGAAGCTGTCGGCGATCACATCGAGAAACGTGTCGGCGCCGGGTTCGGCGCAGGCGAAAGTGACCACCGTGCGGGATCGGAAGGTCCTATCGCCTGGTTTGCCGCCGCCGTCGGTCAGATCGAGTGCCACGTCGTAGGCACGCACGTCGAGCAGCTCGGCTCGGCGTGCTGCGTCGGTCCAGGTCAGGTTCGCTATAGCCACGGCTAGGCAGTCTGTCATCTCCGAAGATTGAGCCGCGAAACGAGGCGAGGCGGGGAATATCAAGCAGGACCCGGCCGGTTGACCGTTGCATGACTGCTGCCGCTGATCCTCGACCTGATCACACCCCGCGGGTGGACTTCTGGTTCGACCCGGCCTGCCCTTGGTGCTGGCTCACCTCTCGGTGGATTCTCGAAGTCGAAAAGGTGCGTGACATCGACCTGCATTGGCACGTCATGTCGTTGACCGTCCTCAACGAAGGACGGGACCTGCCGGAGGACTACCGGGACATGATGGAAAAGGCACTCGGGCCGGTCCGAGTGCTGATCGCGGCGGAGCAGAAGTTGGGTGCCGAGGTGTTGTCCCCGCTGTACACGGCGATGGGTACACGGATCCACAAGGATCTGCCGAAGTTGGAGGATGGGTCGCCTGACTTCAGCGCACTGCCTGAGCCCCAGGACGTCATAGCCGAGTCACTCGCCGAGGCGGGCCTGCCGGCTGAGTTGGCCGATGCCGCTGATTCCGAGGACTACGACAAGGCGTTGCGGGCCTCGCACCATGAGGGCATGGATCCGGTCGGCGACGACGTCGGAACGCCGGTCATGCACATCGACGGGACGGCGTTCTTCGGCCCGGTCATCTCCCGCGTCCCGACCGGCGATGAGGCTGCCAGGGCCTTCGACGGAGCAGTTGCGCTCGCGAATTTGCCGTACTTCTACGAACTCAAGCGCACCCGTACCGAGGGCCCGCAGTTCGATACCGTTCCGGCCGGCTGAGCCGGAGCGTCAGTCCGTCGGCGCCAGTAGCGTCTCGAGGTCGAACAGATCAAGCAGCGGTGCGACGTACGCCTCGATGACAGCCGCCTCTGCTTGGCCCTGCTCGCCGCAAACGGCGACCCGAATGTCCAGTACCGGGCTGGCGTTGTCCTCGATGATGAGAAGTTCATGTGACGTTCCGCCGGTGCAGTCGTCAGGACCACCGGATGCGCCGATCTGGACGGCGGCAACCGACTCGACAACGGCCTGCCAGGTCGCATCGTCGATCCGGGCGGTTTCGTCGTGCAAAATGTCCCCGTAGGAATCGATCACGATATTCGCTTCGCCTGCCTGTGCGGTGAGTGTGTAGCTGCGGTGGTATTCAGGTGCCACCGACGCGTCGTTGAACCGGTATTCAACCGTCGTCGTGGCAGGATCCAGCGAAGACAACTTGGCTGATTCGACGGGGGCGCGGCCGCAGCCCGTGAGCACCACCAGCCCCAGCGTGACAAGGACCAGGGGAAGACTCACACCGGTTGGAGTCAGCGCGCCATCCTTTGGTTCCCACCTAGAACGATGACGCATCATTCGGCCGGCATGTCGGTGCCGTCATCAGCCGATGCAGGTGCGGCCAGCGACGGATGGATACCCAGGGTCCGGTCATCAGCGCGCGTCCCGGACCGGTTGTCACCGTGTGAGAACCAACCATTCGACGCTGTCCACATCGGACAACCAACGATGATCGCTAACTCATCCGCCCGCCGATGTCTGGCGCGGGTCCGGGCGCAGCGTGGGGTGGCCAGTCGTGTCGTGTTGGGGGTGGTCGGTGGATGTGGTTGATCCGGGGTTTGCGGTCAGGGTCGATTCGGGCTGGTGGACGAAGCCAGATCCGGCCTCGGTGGTAGAAGGCTTCCCATTCGCCTTGTTCGATCTCACGGTGGTGATGCCAGCAGAACAGCCCGCCGTTGACTTGATCGGTGCGGCCATCTAGCGCCCAGGGCAGGAGGTGATGGACTTGACACCAGGCGGTAGGTCGCCCGCAGCCGGGCCAGACGCAGCCGCCGTCCCGGATTTCGATCCCGATCCTTGCCGGGCCGGTGAACAGGCGCCGTTCCCGGCCGAGGTCGATGGGCTGGCCGTGTGCGTTGAGGATGGCAGGGATGATCCCGGCATCGCAGGCCAGCATCCGCGCCAGGGTTGGTGAGATCTGCGACCCGTCGTCCAACACACCGTGCCCGACCCGGTCGATCAATGATTGCAGGGGGATGGTGACCCGGATCTGGGCCTTTCCTCCATCCCCGGAGCCGGTGGCCGGGTGGTGCAGGCCGCGGCGGCCCAACTCGATCAGCGCGTCGTAGCGTCGTGCGGCCGGTGACCGGTTGTCCTTCTCACCGTCGGGCAGGTCAATGCCGTCCGACCAGGGTGCGGACAGGGCGTCGAGGGCGGCGCTGAGCACGGCGTAGCCGGCGGCGTCGTAGCGTCCGCGGATCAGCCCACCCGACCCGTACGGGTCCGGGCTCAGGGTGAACTCCCGTTTGCTGAAGGCTTTGGCCTCGTGGTCGCGGATCTTGGCCTCGTCGCGGGCTTGGACCCCGTCGGGGTCGAGCAGCTCCTCCAGGCGGCGGCCGAGCTGGCCGAGCCCGGCCGGGTCCAGCGACGCGCACTCTGCGATCAGGATGGCTTCCCCCTCCGCACGCTGGGCCGGGTCGATCCCGTCGGAGAGGTCCTTCAACGAGTCCACGATCACCACGGCCTGGCACAGGTGCACGTCTCCGTCGGTCATGGCCTGGGCGGTGGCCGGGAGCTGTTCCCGCAGGGCGCGGGCGGTCTTTGCGAGCCGACTCGCCTCACATGCGCTGAGGCGGTGCGAGCCGCGCAGCCATGCGGTCAGCGACGTCGCACCCCGCGACATGGCCAGACCCCGGGCATCAGCCTCACCCAGGTGAGCCAGCAGGAGCGCGTCGGCCTGCGCCCGCAACGCAAACGCCTGTCCGACCTCGGCGGTGAGCTGGGTGTCGGTCAGCGACCACAGCTGGGTCCCGGCAGCCGCGCGCACGGCTTTCCGCGCCTGGGCCAGCCCGGAGACTGCTGGCGGGCTGAGTAACGTGGTCACACCGCAAACCTATGAGCCGGGTCTGACATTTCTGGCCCTGAAAGGCACTGCCGCCCAATGTTGTTCAAGAACTTTGCGCAACCTTCGATGACCCACAGCGACCATCGGCCGAGCCGCCGGATCCGAGCGGCGCGCAATGCACTGCCAGTCTTCGTGATCTTGACCTTATTGCGGTTTCAGGCCCCCTCGTACGGCGTGTCGCCACCATAAGGTCAAGATCACCAAATCCAAGCCCTCTCAAGCCGCCGGCCGACGACAAGAGCCGACCAAGGACCCGGTACCTCGTTGCTGCTGTGCTTCAACCCCGGTCAAGACCGCCAGCCGACAACGCAAGCCCGCCAAGTGCCATACCAGCAACCCCTGCAGTGCTTCATCGGAAGCGCTTCAGGCAACGAATAGCATTGGACGACCGCAATGGTCGGTGCGGGTGAGCCCATCACCAGCCAAGCCGAAAACCCGTGCAAGGCCTGCCTTCCACCGTTGTGTGCAGACCAGGCCGCCGCGCACGCGTCCAGAGAGTCATCGAGGCGCGGTTCGTCAGGTGCGGTCTGTTTGGACATCTCCTTGCCCGTGAGCTGACTGCTCAGGGCGTTGGCCTCGTAGCCAGCCACATCAAGAACGGCACGCACCGGCACCCATAACCGGATCCCCGCCGACCGCCATCGCCTGACACCCTAGGTTCCATGCCGCTGCATCCCCAGGCCCGCGCCTACCTCGACTCTCAGCCGACCCCGTCGGCCGCCAACCCCACGGTGGAGCAGTTGCGGGAGGGCTCGATTGAGATCACCCGATTTGCCGGTCCCGGTCCAGAACTTCCTGTCGTCGAGAACCGAAACGTCGGGGGAGTGCCGTGCCGAATCTATCGACCGCTGCTGGACACCACGCTCCCCGCCGTCATCCATATCCACGGCGGCGGCTGGGTCGGCGGCAACCTGGACACCCACGACACCGCATGCCGGATGATTGCGGCGCAGTCCGGATGGGCGGTGGTGGCCGTGGACTACCGGCTGTCTCCCGAGCACCCCTTTCCCGCCCCGCTGGACGACGTCGAGGCAGTTGCCGCCGCCCTCCGCGACGGCAGGGTGTCCGACGTCGACGGCGACCGACTCGCCTTGCTCGGTGACAGCGCCGGCGGTCACCTCGCCGCCGTGGCCACCCGCCGGGCGCGTGATCAGGGACTCCGGCCGTACGTGTTCCAGGCCCTGATCTACCCGGTGATCGACGCGTCGATGACGGCTGCTTCGTACACCGAGAACGCCGAGGGGTACGGCCTGCTGGCCCGCAGCATGCAGTTCTACTGGGACTGCTTCGCGCCGAACGGCGTGGACCGGACCCACCCAGACGTCTCGCCGGCGCGGGCCGAGGATCTCGCGGGGCTGCCGCCGGCGTTCGTGCTGACCTGCGAGCACGACCCGCTGCGCGACGAAGGCGAAACGTATGCCGCCGCGCTTGCCGATGCCGGCGTTCCCACCGTGGCTGTCCGAATCCTCGGGATGATCCATTCCTTCTTCCGGTTGCCGGCCGCGTTCGATGCCAGCCGTGCCGCGATCAGTCAAGTCTCAGCGATGCTCGCCGACGTGGCAGCCCAACCGAACCGGCGACCTTCACCGGTGACCGGCGTGGGCCGAGCCGGGTGAAGGCGACGCCCACCAGGCAGAGCGCTCCACCGAGGAAGGACAGCGCGGGCGGGACCTCGTCCAGCAGGACCCAGGACATCCCCGCGGCTACCACCGGCACGAGATAGGTCGTAGCCCCGAGCTGTCCGGCCGGTGTCCGGGACAGGGCGTAGGCCCAGGTGGTGAACGCGACCGCAGTCGGGAAGACGCCGAGGTAGATCAGTCCCAGGATCGAGCCGGTGCTGGCCTCGGCCACCTCGGTCCACAGGGACGGCCCGAATGGCAGGCAGGCCACCAGGCCGACCGTGCAACCCAGCCAGGTGGCCTGCAGCGCGGGGATCGTCCGCAGCACCGGCTTCTGGGCCACCATCCCGGCGGCGTACAGCACGCCGGCGAGCAGGCAGACGAGAACGCCGGTCAGTCCGATCCGGCGATCACCGCCACTGCCAGCCGCGATGATGACCGCGCCCAGCAGCGCCACGGCACTGCCGGCGAACAGCCGGGGCGGGAAGCCCTCCTTGAGGAAGTGGCCGGCGAGGATGGCCACGATGATCGGTGCGATCTGGACCAGCATGGCCGCCGTACCGGCGTCCAGGGTCTGCTCGGCCGCGTTCAGCGCGATGTTGTAGCCGGCGAACCACAGCAGCCCGTACAGGACAATGAAGAGCAATTGGCGTCCCCGAGGAAGCACCAGTCCACGAACGAGCACGACCCCGCCCAAGACGAGGGAACCGACGAGTAGCCGGGCCAACGTCAACGGTCCAGGGCTGAAGTCCGCGCCAACGGCCCGGATGCCGACAAAGGCCGAGGCCCACAGCAGTACGGTGACTGCGGCTGCGAGCAGCGCCGTGGACGGCGCCGTCCATAGGCGCGGCGGCAGGGCTGTGGTGACGGGTGCGCTCATGACATCGACGCTAGGTCGGAAAAGCTTCGCCGTACGCCGAAATGTTGCCGTTCTACGCTGTTGTTGTGCCAGCCGAGTCCGATCTCGCCGTACCCGCCGCGCTGATGGGTGAGCCGGCCCGCGCCACGATGCTGCTTGCCCTGATGGACGGGCGATCCCGGTCGGCCGGCGAGCTTGCCGGGCTGGCCGGAGTACGGCCGTCCACGGCCAGCGGCCACCTGCAACGGCTCACCGACGGCGGCCTGATCGAGGTCACGGTGTCCGGCCGAAACAGGTATTACCATCTGGGCTCCGCCGAGGTTGCCCGCGCCGTGGAGGCACTGCAGGCGTTGGCACCGGCACTGCCGGTCCGATCGTTGCGGGCCGCGCGTACGGGTTCGGCGCTGGCCTTCGCCCGCACCTGTTACGACCATCTGGCGGGCGAACTGGCGATCGCACTGGCCGGCGCGCTCGTGGACCGGGGTGTGATCGCGCCGCTGCGCTCTGGGGCGGTCGGCGAACTCCAGCAACCCGAGCACGAGTTGCTGCACTTCCTCGGCGTACCCGCCACCACATCCACGTCCGGACGACGTCCCGCCGTACGCGGGTGCCTGGACTGGACACAGCGGGTGCCGCACCTGGCCGGTCGGCTCGGTGCTCACGTGCTGTCCGGGATGACCGAGCAGGGCTGGATCCGGCCGATGGACGCCAGCCGTGCTGTGCGGCTCACCGAGCCGGGACGGCTGACGCTGGCTGAGGCTGGCCTGTTCTCGAGGGACCAACTCCTCGCCTGATCTGGGTACGGTCAATCCATGACGACTGCGCCGGTCCGCACTGCCACCAGCATCCGAGCCGTCGAGGTGGTGCTGCCCTGCATCGACCTCGATCCCACTGTGGACTTCTTCGTGGATCGGCTCGGATTCCGGCTCGACGTGATCATGCCCGCCGACGATCCCGCCGTCGCGCTGCTCTCCGGACACGGGATGCGGATCCGCCTGGAGCGCGGCGCAACCGGCGACCCGGGCGAGCTGCGGCTGGCCTGCGACGAGCCACGGGCCTGGGGCACCGATCTGCTGATCGCCCCGAACGGAACCCGGATCCAACTTGTGGACGCCAACCCCCCGCTGGTCATCCCGGACTCGGCACCGCTGTTCGAACTCACCCGCGATGACGGGGACATCGGTGGCGTCGGGCGGGCCGGCATGCGCTATCGGGACCTGCTGCCCAAACGCCAGGGTGGCCGGTTCATCGCCTCGCACATCCTCATCCCCGAGGGCGGACCCGTTCCGGACTACGTGCACCACCACCGGGTGCGCTTCCAGATGATCTACTGCGCTGCCGGCTGGGTGCAGGTCGTCTACGAGGACCAGGGCCCGGCGTTCGTACTTCAGGCTGGTGACTGCGTGCTTCAGCCACCCGGGATCCGACACCGCGTGCTGGAGAGCTCCGAGGGCATGGAGGTCGTCGAAATCGGTTGCCCCGCAGAGCATGAGACCACCGCAGAGCACATGATCACCCTCCCGACTCCGGATCTCCGACCTGACCGGGTCTTCGAAGGTCAGCGGTTCGTACGCCACACCGCGGCCGATGCCAGGTGGCAGCAGTGGCGATCGCCCGGATTCGAGTGTCGGGACACCGGTATCGGTGACGCTACGGATGGGCTCGCCGGGGTACGGGTGGTGCGGCGTGCCGGCGAGGCCGCCCGTGCCAACGGCAGCGGCGGCGCGGCCGGCCAGGCCGCATCGGTCGTCGACCTCATCCATGACGGTGAGCTGCTGTTCTGGTTCGTGCTGGCCGGCACCGCGATGCTGCACACCCACGGCCGCCCAGACGAGCCGCTGGGCAAGGGTGCTGCCGTCGCTGTCCCGGCCGGGGTGCCGCACCGACTCAGCCTCCCCTCGGCGGATCTGGAACTCCTCGAGGTCATGTTGCCGGCTGTGCTGGAGCTCAGGCCGCCGCCCGGCTAGCTCGTTGATGCATGTCAGCCGGAAGGGATCGGGCAGAACAGCAGGTTCGTCAGCCGTTCTCGCGCAGGCGTGCCTCGACTCGCTCGACCTTCGCGGTCAGCTGACCGGTGTGGCCGGGCCGGATGTCGGCCTTGAGCACGAGGCCTAGCCGGGACGAACCGGCGGCGGCGATGTCGACGCAGCGCTTCACCACCGCCATCACCTCGTCCCAATCGCCCTCGAGGTTGGTGAACATCGCGTTCGTCTCGTTGGGCAGCCCACTGTCCCGTACTTCGCGCACGATCTCGGCAACTGTGGCCGACACTCCGCCGTGCTTATCGGTGCTACCGGGGCTGATGCTGAAGGCAACGATCATGCCGACAGCCTCGCAGGGCCTGTCAGACTGCACGCCATGCGGGTCTATCTGGGTAGCGATCATGCCGGATATGAACTCAAGGGGCATCTCGTCGCGGAGTTAAGCGCCGCCGGTCACGAGGCGATCGACGTCGGCCCGCCGAGCTTCGACCCTGAGGACGACTATCCGGCCTACTGCCTGGCCACCGGCGCCATGGTCGTCGGCGATCCCGGCAGTCTCGGGGTCGTCATCGGCGGATCGGGCAACGGCGAGCAGATCGCGGCCAACAAGGTGCCTGGCGTCCGCGCCGCGCTGGCCTGGTCGGAGGAGACGGCCACGCTGGCCCGCGAGCACAACGACGCCAACGTCATCTCGATCGGTTCCCGCATGCACTCCGCCGACGAGGCGACCGCATTGGTCACCGCTTTCCTGGCTACCGCTTTCTCCGCTGAGCAGCGCCACGTACGCCGGATCAGCCAGGTCGCCGACTACGAACGGACCCACCGGATCCCGGAACTGCCGCCGCCTTCCTGACTCGCGATCATGGCGCGGTGACCATATTTCGGGCGGAAACTTGGTCCCCGGTGTCGACGGCCGGATCGCCTCGTAGATCGGGATGGCTGCAGACCGGAATTCCTTCTCCTCCACGGGGTAGACCCGGCCGTCGCCGGTGTCGACATCCGCGCGCAGCCGCATCCTCACCGAAGCCCTCGCTCAGGCAGGCGAATGCCGCATCAAATTCGTCAGCGGTGAAGGGTCGCAGTCGGTTCTCGATGTCGTCGGGCACGCATGGTGTCTACTCCCGATCGCGGCCCTGGTCAGCTGAGTTTCGCCACTCGCGGTGAGCCCTCAACCGGATTCGGCCGCCAGGGACGCCGAGATTGCGGCGGCGGCGGCCTGTACCGGCACGCCCAAGGTCGCCATCGCCCGGCGCGGCAGGCGCAGGCTCGGGGCCGCAACGACAACGCCTGCGATCGCGCGCCCGGTCCGGTCCCGAACGGCTGCGCCGATCGCGTCGATTCCCTGCTCGCTCTCCTCGACGTTGAGTGCGTACCCACGACGTCGCACCGCGGTGAGCTCGCGGATCAGCGGGTTCAACTCGGGGCCGGTTGCATCGGGGGTCAGTGGCAGCCGGCCGGGGTAGAGCTCAGCCAGCTGGTCGCGGGTGAGTTCGGCGAGCAGCACCTTCCCGCCGGAGGTCACATGGGCCGGGAGGGTCAGGCCGATCCGGGAGGCCACCCGCAGCGCGTGAGTTCCCTCGACGCCGTCGATGAACCTTGCCCCGGTCCCCTCGAGCACCATCAGGTGCACCGTCTCCCCGGTTGCGCGCGCCAGGTCCTCGAGATGGGCTGTCCGGTCGAACCGACCTGGTCGGTCTGACTGGTCAGTCCACCGACAACGGGAGGTAGCCGATGCCGGCACCGATCAGCGAGGGAATCGTGCCGTGGCCACCCGAGGTTGCCGAGGCCTATGTGGCCAAGGGTTACTGGCTCGGCAGGTCCCTCGGGTCCCTGCTGTACGCCGCTGCTGACCAGCGGCCCACCGACATCGCCCTGGTCGAGGGAGCCACGCGACTGAGTTATGCCGAACTGCTGGCCCGCGCGGATGCCACCGCGACGCGGCTGGCCGAGCTCGGACTGGTCAGCGGGGATCGGATCGTGGTGCAACTCCCGAACTGCGCGGAGTTCGTTCTCCTTACGATTGCCTGCCTGCGGATGGGAGTCGTGCCGGTGATGGCGCTGCCCGCCCACCGGCAGCACGAGTTGGCCTACCTCTGCGAGCACGCGGAGGCGGTCGCCCTGGCCGTACCAGATGTGTTGCGGGACTTCGACCATCAGCAGTTGGGGCACGATCTGGTTGGCGAGGTCGAGACGTTGCAGCACGTCCTCGTCGCTGGTGACGAGGTCCGAGACGGCAGCGTCGACCTGCGGGCTTTGTGTGCGCCTGCGTCAGATCCCGCGGCTGATCGAGAAAGGTGGGACAGCGCCGAGCCGAACAGTCGTGACGTCGCAGTCTTCCTGCTCTCCGGGGGTACGACCGGCCTGCCGAAGCTGATCGCCCGTACCCACGACGACTACGCCTACAACGCCCTGCGCAGCGGCGAGGTCTGCGGGTTTGACGCGGACACCGTCTACCTGGTGAGCCTGCCGGCCAGTCACAACTTTCCGTTGGCCTGCCCGGGGCTGCTCGGCACCCTGCTCGTCGGGGGGAGGCTCGTCATGCTGGCCTCACCCGAACCCGAGCGCGCCTTCGCGACGATCGCCGCGGAGGACGTCACGCACACCGCCGTCGTGCCAGCGGTCGCCCAACGATGGCTCGCGCATCAACGGGAAACCGCAAGCGGCGAGTTGAGCAGTTTGCAGGTGCTGCAGGTCGGGGGCGCGAGAATGCCAGATGAGATTGCCGCCCAGGTCCGCCCGGTCCTGGGGGCGACTCTGCAGCAGGTCTTCGGGATGGCCGAGGGGCTGCTCAACTACACCCGGCTCGACGACCCGGACGAGGTCATCTGCACCACGCAGGGGCGACCCATGTCGCCCGACGACGAAGTCCTCGTCGTCGACGAGAACGACGAGCCGGTGCCAGACGGGACACCGGGGTCCCTGCTGACCAGAGGGCCGTACACCCCTCGCGGTTACTACCGGGCGCAGGAGCAGAACGCCAGAGCCTTCACCGCGGACGGCTGGTACCGCAGTGGCGACATCGTCCGGCGCCGGCCTGACGGCAATCTCGTCGTCGAAGGACGCGACAAGGACATGATCAATCGCGGCGGGGAGAAGATCTCCGCCGAGGAGGTCGAGAACCTGGTCTACCAACTCGACTCGGTCGCCCAGGTCGCCGTAGTAGCGATGCCCGATCCGGACCTGGGAGAACGGGTCTGCCTGTACGTCGTACCCGCGCCCGGAGCAACCGTGAGCCTGCACGACGTACGGGCGAGCACGCAGGCCCGTGGGGTGGCGAAGTACAAGTGGCCGGAGCGGCTGGAGTTGGTCGGGGAACTGATATCCACCAAGGTCGGGAAGATCGACAAGCAGGCACTGCGGGAGGATGTCGCCGCCCGACTCGCCCGAACTCAGGAAGGCACTCGATGACGGTTCCAGAACCAGCCGCGCAGATCCTGGCCTGGATGCGGGAGGGAGAGGCTCGGTTTCTGGACCAAGTGGAGGCGCTCACCGACGAGGAGCTCCAGGCGGACTCGGCGCTGCCGGAGTGGAGCCGGGCACATGTGGTCGCGCACGTCGCCCGCAACGCAGAGGCCGTGTCCCGCTTGCTGTCCTGGGCCCGGACAGGCGAGGAGAATCCCATGTATTCCGACGTCGAGACTCGGAACCGGGACATCGAGGCGGCGGCGCGCCAGGCTCCCGAAGCTCTGCGCGCCGACGTGCGGCGCGCGTCCGAGCAATTCGACGCCGACCTCGAGGCGTTGCCGGCGAAGGCATGGAGCGCGCAGGTGCGGACCTTCCAAGGACGGCACGTGCCGGCGAGCTTCGCACTGTGGGCCCGGACCCGCGAGGTCTGGCTGCATCTGGTCGATCTCGGTGCAGGGGTCGCCGTGGAGTCCTGGCCGGGGGATCTGGTCGACGCCCTGCTGGGCGAGGTCACGGCGACGATGAATGGGCGCGACGACGCTCCGGTGTTGCGGCTACAAGCCACCGATCGCGAGCGAACGTGGCGCATCGGCACGGAGTCCGGCGAGGCTCGGGAGGTGAGCGGCAGGGCGGCTGATCTCCTGGCGTGGTTGACCGGACGATCCACGGGCGAGGGTCTGGCCACCGACGGTCTCCTGCCCACACCCCCGCACTGGATGTAGCGCGGCCGGGCGAAGCCTGCGCCTCCCTGGCTGGGGTGAGAGATTGCTCATCACTGGGCGAGAGTGTCGACGGCGGCGCCGAACACCCGCGGGAGACGCGCCGCCACCGGGACCAATGCCCGCCGGGCTGCCGGTACCCGGGTCGCAGTGACCAGACCGCTGGTCAGCCAGCGGTAATCGCGGGTGAGCGAGCGCCAGCTGCGCGGATAGTCCTGCGGTCTTCCGGCGACCACGGATGCAACCGCTGCCTCGGCGCAGGCCAGGCCGATGCGGAGGCCCTCGCCGGTGAGTGCATCGACGTACCCAGCCGCGTCCCCTACCAGGAGCACCCGCCCGAGGAGCGGGGACGAGACCTTCTGCCGCAACGGTCCCGCGCCCCGGGCAGAGGTGGTCCATCCGACACCGGACAGCTGCCGCGCCAGCGCAGGGAAGGTGGCTATCGCTTCGTCGAAGGACCAGCCGCGGGGGCCGAGGACCGCGACCCCGATCTCCCGGTCAGAGATCGGCGTGACATAGGCCTCACCGACCGCTGACCAGTGCACTTCGACGACGTCGGCCCATGGGCTGCAGGCCGCGTGCCGCCTGATCCCGAACCGTCGACCGTCGCTGCCGCGGCCGAGACCGGCCGTCCGGCGGACCGTTGAATGCAGCCCGTCGCAGCCAAGAACCCAGTCGCCGGTGAGGGTCCTCCCGTCGTCCAGTTCGACGCACATTCCACTACGGCCGGCCTGGGTCGGTCGAAGGCCCTTGACCCGACCGGAGCACTGGTCCACGCCGACCTCGGCGGCTCGGGCCGCCAGGGCCGCATGCAGCGCGGTACGTCGTACGCCCAGGCCCACACCGGCGGCGAACAGATGCGTAGTGGTCGCGCGGCCATTCGGTGCGACGTAGCGGATTCCGCGAAACGAGGCACCCTCGACGCGGACTCCCAGCCGGTCTAGGGCTGCCACGGTCCCGGGCATCAGACCTTCCCCGCAGGCCTTGTCAACCGGACCCGTACGCGGCTCGACCAGCAGAACCGACAACCCGGCCAGGCGTCCTTCGATGGCCGCGGCCAGTCCGACCGGCCCACCGCCTACGACGACCAGGTCCGCCCGCGGCCTCATGTCGCTGCAGACTCCAGGGCGCGCTCCTCGGCCGGGATGCGGAAGCCCAGCAGGAGTACGGCGTTGAGGACGGTGAACGCGACGGCCGTGATCCAGGCGGTGTGCACGAGAGGTAGGGCGATGCCCTCGATCACCACCGCCAGATAGTTGGGGTGGCCCAACCAGCGGTACGGGCCACCGGTCACCAGCGGCAGTCCAGGCACAACGATGACACGGGTGTTCCACCGACGGCCCAGGGTCGTGATGCACCACCAGCGCAGTGCCTGGGCGGCAAGCACCAGCACGAGCATCGTCACGCCGAGCGCGGGCACGAACGGGCGTTGGCCAAGGTAGGTTTCCAACAGGCAGGCGGCAAGCAGACCGGTGTGCAACGCCACCATGGGCGGGTAGTGCCCACGGCCGGTCTCGACGCCATCCTGGCTGAGAGCCCAGGACGCATTACGTTGTGAGACAACGAGTTCGGCGATCCGCTCCACCACGACGGCGGCGATGAGCACCGCGTACCAGAGTTGGGAATCCACGGTCCGGTCAGTCCTCCGACCAACGCAGCAGGACGAGTTCGGAACAGAACCCAGGGCCCATCGCGAACAGCACGTCATGTGACCCGGCCGGCGGCGACGGTTCTTCGAGGGTTGTCGCCAGGACGTGCAGCACTGAGGCTGAGGAGAGGTTGCCGACAGCGGCGAGCGATGTCCACGCGTGGTGCAGGGCGTTCTCCGGCAGGGCAAGGGCCTGTTGGACCGCCGAGAGCACCTTGGGGCCGCCAGGATGGGCGATCCACCGGGCGATGTCGGGGATGTCGAGGTCCGCTGCGGCCAGGAAGGACTTCATGTCATCGGCCAGGTGCTCGCCCACGACATCCGCGACGCTCGCGTCGAGCACGATCCGGAAGCCGGAACCGCCGATGTCCCAACCCATCACCCGCTCGGTCCCGGAGTAGAACCGGGATCCGGTGTTCACGACGTCGACACCGGCTCGGGACGAGTGTGCCCGCTCGGCGCCGGACATGACCACGGCCGCTGCGCCATCCCCGAACAGGCCGCTGGCCACGAGATTCGCCGTCGAGGGATCATCGCGTTGGACGGTCAGCGAGCACAGTTCCACCGACAGCAGCACCGCCACGTGGTCGGGGTGCCCGAGCAGGTAGTCGTGTACTCGGGCCACGCCCGCCGCACCGGCGACGCAGCCGAGTCCGAAGATCGGGATCCGCTTGACGTCCGGCCGCAACCCGAGCCGGGACACCAGTCGGGCATCCAGCGACGGCGCTGCGATTCCGGTGACCGAGGTCATCACGATCAGATCGACATCGGGGGCCGACATTCCGGCGCCCTGCAGCGCCTCGGTGATCGCACGGGCGCCGAGGTCGAGTCCGGCCCGGATGAACACGTCGTTGGCCGCTCCGAACCCGTCGAGAGTCGCGTACTCATCAAGCGGCAGTACCAGATGACGCTGCTCGACACCGGCGTTGGCATGCAGTCTCCTCAACAGGGCCGCCGAGACCCCCGCAGGCAGGACCAGGTCGGTGACCATCTCGGTGATAGCGGCCTGCTCGTAGCGGTACTCAGGCAGTGCGACAGCGACGGACTCGATCCGGCTCGCACTCTTCAGGGCCTGGCTGGCTGTGGTCACTGGACGGTCCGCTTGGTTGGTCGCCTCACGTGAGCATTCTCGTCCATCACTCGGTTGTACCCGACGCGGGCAAGTGCCGCTCAAACTCGGATCTCAGCCTACGGCCATGTGGTCGATTCACCGATACGGGTCGCGCCGGGTGGCTAGTGGTTCTATTGAGCCAGCAGTGAAAGACTGTTCGGATCGAGACAGTACGGAGGAGGGGGTGACCCATGGCACCGGCGATCACCACCGATCCAGATGGGCTGGACACCGCTGGGCGCAGGCTACCGCTGAGCCGTGAGTTGATCATCACAGCGGCCGTCCTGTTCGTCGATGACCACGGACTGCCGGCCCTGACGATGCGCGGGCTCGGCAAAGAACTCGGGGTCGAAGCGATGTCCTTGTACCGGTACGTGAACGGCCGTGAGGATCTGCTCGAGGGCATCGTGGAGAGCATGGTCTCGGAATTGCATCTGGACCCTGCGACCATGGAGCCGCTCAACGGCTGGCAGGCATATCTCCAGTGGCTGGCCCACGGCGTACGTCGGATTGCTCTGGAGCATCCGGCGGTTTTCCCGCTGATCGCGACCCGGCACCCGGCCGCGCCGTGGCTGCGTCCACCGCTGCGTAGTCTGCGTGTCGTCGAGGACTTCCTCAGCGAGTTGATCTCGCGGGGATTCACCGATGACAGCGCCATCGCGGCCTACCGCGCGTTCTCGAGTTTCCTGCTCGGGCATCTGTTGCTGGAGGCGGCCGCGCGAACCGCCGAGTCGGGCTTGGGCGCCGACGTACTCGGCGAGTCGGAGATATCGGCAGCAAGCGACGAGTCCTCGATTGCTGCCTTCCCGCAGGTGGTTCGGCTCGGGCCTCGGCTGTCGGAGGATCACAGTCACGCGGAGTTCGAGGCGTCGCTGGAGAACATGCTCGATCGCCTGGATCGCACGCTGGCGCACTGAGTCAGGCACGCTGGGGAGCAGCCGTGTCCCGCCTCGCGTAGCGTGGCCCGTGTCTGAGGTGTGCCGGGAAGTCTGGTCGGCGGTGGCGTCCACGCGCCGCCCGACGCCCAAACTCTTGAAAGGTTCGCCCGATGACTGCCCGCTCCCGCCGTGCTGGGCGCGCCGAGCGCATCTTCGCCCGGCTGTCAGGCGAGGAGAGCAACGACCTCGCTGGTGTGCTCCGCAACGAGACGATCGGCGGGGCGCTCATGCTGGGCGCTGCGGTCGTCGCACTGGTGTGGGCCAACAGCCCGTGGTCGGACGCCTACGACGCCGCGCGCGACACCACGGTTGGCCCAGCAGCCCTGCACCTCGATCTCTCGCTGCAGACCTGGGCGGCTGACGGACTGCTCGCGATCTTCTTCTTCGTCGCTGGACTCGAGCTCAAGCGCGAGCTCGTCGTGGGGGACCTGCGCAAGCCGTCGCGCGCAGCGGTGCCGGTGGCCGCCGCGATTGCCGGGATGGCCGCCCCCGCGCTGGTGTTCCTCGCCGTGGCCATGGCTGCAGGAGGCGAGGGCCCGGCTCTGGGAGGGTGGGCGATCCCGACGGCCACCGACATCGCCTTCGCACTTGCCGTCCTGGCTGTCATCCAGTCACATCTGCCCCCGGCACTGCGTGCCTTCCTCCTGACCCTGGCCGTGGTTGACGATCTGGGGGCCATCCTCGTCATCGCCACCGTGTACACCGCCAGTGTCGACTTCCTCGCGCTGGCCGGAGCAGCCGTCCTGCTTCTCGTCTATGCCCTCCTGCAACGCCGCCGGGTGCGTGCCTGGTGGGTCTATGTCCCGATCGGGCTCGCGGTGTGGGGCCTGGTGCATGAGGCGGGGGTCCACGCCACCGTGGCGGGCATGGCGCTGGCCCTGCTGACCCGCGCGCGGCCCGACCCCGGCGAGCACGAGGCGCCGGCCGAACGCGTAGAGCATCGGGTAGGGCCGTACTCGGCCGGGCTGGCCGTGCCGATCTTTGCCCTGTTTGCCGCCGGCGTCCCGATCTCGGGTGGCACCTTGGGAGGGCTCGTCAACGACCCGGCTTCAATGGCCGTGGTCGTCGGTCTTGTCGTCGGCAAGCCGGTCGGGGTCCTCCTCGGTGCTTGGTTGACCGCGCGGCTCACCCGGGCCCAGCTCGACGAAGGGCTGGGCTGGGCCGACATCGCCGCCGTCGGCATGCTCGCCGGGGTCGGCTTCACGGTGTCCCTTCTGGTCACCGAGCTCGCCTACGACGACCCGGCCCAGGTGGAGTTGGTCAAGACCGCGGTGATCATCGGCTCGCTGGTCGCGGCCCTGCTGGCCACCGTGCTGTTGGTCCGGCGCAACGTCGCGTACCGACGCATGGAAGAGGCAGCCGCCGAGCCCGAGCCGGACATGGCTTAGGGTCTTTCCTGGTGCGCCGGGAAGTCTGGTCGGCAACGTCGTCGTCGACCCCAGGAGCGCCCGATGCACGCCAGCGAACTCGCTGAAGTAGTCCCCACCGTGACTCGAAGGACCACCGCGCTCGAGGCGGCCCGGGTGATCGCCGAACACAGGTTGGGCGGACTCATCGTCGCCGACGACGCAGGCATTCCAGTGGCTGTCGTCCCGGGCACTCAGGTGCTGAAACTGTTCGTGCCGCGCTACGTGCGCGAAGATGCCTCGCTCGCGCACGTGTACGACGAGGCGGGAGCCGATGAGCTCTGCGCTGCACTTGAGGACAAGACGGTCGCGGAGTTGTTCGACTCCGACGAGATCACGACCCGGTCGTTGCCATCCGTCCTGCCCGAGGACACGCTGGTGGAGATCGCCGCGGTCATGGTCGACAAGCACTCGCCGCTGGTCGTGGTACGCGACCGGGCCGGCAATTATTCCGGAGCGATCACCTTCTCCCGTGCGATGGCAGCGATCGCCACCGCCGCGGCGCGTCGGCAGCCAACAACCGACACGGCGGACTCAGACGGTCCAGACGCGTGACCGTTCAAGCGATCCTCGCGATCGCGGTATTCGTAATCGCCTACGTCTTCATCGCGACGGAAAGGATTCCCCGGGTCGCTGCGGCCCTCGGCGGTGCGGCGTTCATGCTGGTCATCGGCGCGACCGGCGCGGACGAGGCGTTCTTCGCCGAAGAGACCGGCATCGATTGGAATGTTATCTTCCTGCTGCTCGGGATGATGATCATCATCGGTGTCCTGCGGCAGACCGGCGTGTTCGAGTTCCTGGCCATCTGGGCGGCCAAGCGGGCCCGTGCCAAGCCCTACCGGGTGATGGTCATGTTAGTGCTGATCACGGCGGTGGCCTCAGCCGCACTGGACAACGTCACAACGGTCCTGCTCGTGGCTCCGGTCACGCTGCTGATCTGCGAACGGTTGGGCACCAACCCGGTTCCCTACCTCTTGGCCGAGGTGATGTCGTCCAACATTGGCGGTGCGGCGACACTCATCGGGGATCCGCCGAACATCATCATCGCCAGCCGAGCGAACCTGTCCTTCAACGACTTTCTCGCTAATATGGCGCCGATCGTCGTGCTCCTGGTGGCGGTGTACGTGGTGATGTGCCGCTTCCTGTTCAGAAAGGCGTTCGTCTACCACGCCGACCGGGCCGAGCGGGTGATGGCACTGCAGGAGCGCCAGGCGATCACCGATCCCACGCTGCTCTGGCGGTCGCTGGGTGTCTTGGCGCTCGTGTTGGCCGGCTTCGTCGCGCACTCGGCTCTGCACGTGGAGCCGAGCATCGTGGCGATGCTCGGCGCTGGACTCCTGGTGGCCGTGTCAGG
>JBPCPI010000051.1:0-9799 GCA_050999295.1 Geodermatophilaceae bacterium
ACGATCTGCAGTTCGGCGATGCCGGCGGCTCGGGCGGTGGGTGTGGTGACGTTCGGGCGGGCTTGTTTGCGGGTGCGTGGGGACTGCCAGAACACGGCCTCGCGGCCGCGGGCGGTGGTGAACACCAGCTGCGAGCGGTTCTCCCGCGCCCGGTCAAGGATCAAGTCGATCGCGGCACCGCGTCGGAAGCAGGAGCGGACCGGAACCTGCTCCACGATCTCGGCACGTTCGGGCCAGTCGTCGGCGGTGAGCTGGTAGCAGTACAGCGCCTTGGTACGCGGCCAGGTGCCTGCGGTGCGGAACACCAGGCCGCTACCGAGCGCGACGCGGATCAGGTAGGGCAGTCGTGAACTCCACCGGCATATTCACGACCGTAGACGGGGCAAGGAGCATGCCCAAGAAGGCAGACGGTCCACGCACAGCGCTCATGATCACGAATCTGGCCCCGTCAATCGGCGGGTAATATCTCGATGCTGCAATGCGGACCTTCAGCGCGAGCGAGGCGGCCATCGGTGGTGAGCAGGGTCGCGCCGAGAGCTTCCGCGAGCGCCACGTAGAACGCGTCCCAGCCCCGTACGTTGTGGCGAAGCGCCCAGGCTCGAGACAGAAACGGCCGATGGGTAAACCTCTCCCCTGCCCAGTCGTGCAAGCGGTCGATCGCCAGTTCCGCGCCCGAGCGATCCACATGTCCACGGAGAAAGTGGCCCCGGATGACTCCGAACACTTCGACGTCGATGATCTCCGGGGCGGCCTGTTCGTCGTCCTGTTCGAGTCGGCGTCGCACGAGGGGGGCGCTCGGTCGATTGCTGAGCGCCACGAGGAGTACAGATGCGTCAACGACCAGCATCGGGCTCCGGCCATGGCCCCCGGTGCTCATCCAGCGCTGCGAGCACTTCCTCGGTGCTGATGTCGAGATGACTTGGGCTCAGGCGATCCAGCCATTCGGCCATCGAGGGTCGCTCAGCCAGCTTCCGGGCTTGCTGACGGAGCAGCTCGGGAACGCTGATCCCCTTCTCGGCCGCGCGGCGGGCCAGCACGCGATAGACGTCGTCGTCCACGTCTCGAATCTGAATGGTCTTGGGCATGAGCCAAGTTATCATGCGCCCGCGCATGTACTCATGCGCAAACGCCTCGGCGAGATCTGGCCCGGCTAGATCATCGTGGTCGACACCGAGCGGAGAGTCGTCGACTGCCACGACTTGTGCCGCGTTTGTTCCTCTTGGCGCGCGGACGTCCGCGGCAGTAGTGATACAAACACGGCCCAAGACCGGCGACGGCCTTCTGCGGCGGTCCGGCGAAGGATGCTCGTTCGGACAGGCGCGGTGATCAGTCGCTTGGTAGGGCCAACCGGACTTCACAGCGGAGATCACCCGTGCGCGCGAGTCGCGCGTCGGCAGTGACCAGCGGACAGCCGTGGGCCTCGGCGGCGGCAACGTAGGCAGCGTCGTACCCGGTGACGTTGTCGCGGAGCTGCCACATCCTGGGCAGCAAAGCGGTGGTACCCAGCAACTCGATACTCGCGGCCGCGAGGGCGTCGAGGGCGTCGTCGGCGCGCTGGCCGCTGATCTTGCTGCCGAGGTATCGGCCCCTTAGCGCGGAGAACGTCTCGACGAGGAGGTGCTCAGGGGCCGCCCAGTGCGCGTCTCGGATCAGTTCGGCTCGGCATGTCTGACCGATCGGACCATCATCAGTGAGCGCGTTGATGAGTGTCGAGGCGTCGACGACGATCAAGCTGGATCGACGGGCGACGTGGGGCCTCCAACAAGCTGAACATCCCGCTCGGCGCGCTCTGTCCAGCGCGTCTGCGGCCTCGGCAGCGGAGAGTCGGGATCCGTCCTCCCGGCCGACGAAGCGATTCAACAGGGCCAGGTTGGCTGAGCGCCGCGCCTCGTCCTCCACCAGCGACAACAAGAATGCCTGCAGCGACTGCCCGCGGGCGCGCGCTCGCTCGGCCAGTGTCTGCCGCACATCGTCAGGGACATCACGAATCTGCAGAGCAACCATGCATGCAGTTTACATGCTGCCGGCTGGGGGCCGTCGTCCAATTGCCGATCCGCCGCCGGGGATCCTGATCTCACGGAGTGGCGTGCCGGTGGCACGCCTCTCGGCCCTCATTGGGCCCCGGCCCCGCGAGTTGGGAATCGTGCACGTGTCGATTCCGCCATCCTTCGACGAGCCGCTACCGGCGGATGAGCTGGCGGCATGGAATTGAATGCGCCTCCTACTGGATACTCGCACGCTGCTGTGGGCCCTTGCCGAGCCCGAGCGTCTTTCCGACGTCGCCCGTTCGGCCATTGAAGATCGGCGTAACGACATCTGGGTGTCGGCTGCCTCGGCTTGGGAGCTGGCCAAGCCTTTGTCGCCTATGACCGGCGTCTGGCCGATGCCGCCGCGTCCGCCGGCCTCGAACTCGTCCGACCCGGGGCGTGACAACTCCGCCATCGGCGCGCACATAGCCGGACCTCCTCAAGCGGCAGCGCCTGTCCGATGGCGACTCAGGGGACCCCTGCGACGTTAGAGCCGAGCGGGTGGGCGCAAGCCAGAGCCGATGGGGCTGGGGTCAGGGCCGTCGGCATCTTCCCCTCATCGCGGGCCCGGTCAGCACGGCGACGCGGGCACCGTACGGGCGGGCGGTACGAAGGACTCGGCCCGAATCGACCGGCCCGCATGGAGGCCGGGATAACGCCGAATCCAGCGATCGACCTGCCAGCGCGACCAAACCGTTTCCGGCCACGTAGCCCGGACTTTCGCCGGAGGATGTGCGGTCAGCGGACGGCCTGAGGTGACTTTCTCCGGAGAATGTGCGGTCAGCGTGCGGTCAGTGCGGTCGGTGGGCCAGGGCGGTCAGAGCGGCGGAGGCACCGGATCGCCGCGGCGCAGTGCGGCGATCCGCAGTTGTACGTCGACGAAGGCCAGGGTCTCCGGCTCGGTGGGCCGCAGGATCTGCTGATAGGCGAGGATGCCGTCGGCCCGGCTGCGGCGGGAAACTGCGTACGCGGCAACCGCTCGTACCGCCAGGTTGTCGTCGTCCAGCCGGGCGATCACGGCTCGTTCGGCACGCTCTCGAGTACGCCGGTCGTCGTCTCCGCGTCCTTCGATCCGGCCGACCAGGGCGATAGCCGCTCGTTGGCGTATGTGCGGATCTGAGTCGCTCAGTCGCGTGATCAACAACGGGGTGATCCGGCCATCGTGCACGTCACCGACGACGTTGATCTCGCTGACGTCGAGCTGGCCGTGCAGCCGGTCGACGTAGCGGTGCGGACAGGCCCGCGCCACGGCACGTCGAGCGGCAACTTGGGCGTCGATCGCGCCGGCACCGAGCCCATTGAGCAACCGGGCATGCTCACGCGGACCAGCGTCGGAGCTGCGGTAGAGCTCCAGCACGCGGTCGACCGCGGGTGCGCCGAACGCGCCGAGTGCCTGCATCGCGCTGCGGCTCTCGGCTCGACTGCGACCCTCGCTGCGATAGACCTCGGCGATTGCGGCGTCTATGCGGCGGGTCAGGTCCGGCGCGGGCGGGTCGTCCGGCCCCGGGTCGCCGCCTTTGGGGTACTTGCCCACCTCGCCCACCTTGCCCACCTTGCGCCCCTCCCCGCAGGTCGGCAAGTGCACGGTCGCAGCCGCGGGTTAGCGTCGCGGCGTGCGAGTCGGCATCGTCATCCTGCCCGAGTTCGGCCGTTCCGAGCTCGAACGCCGGTGGCGCTTGGCGGAGGAGTACGGCTTCGACCACGCCTGGACCTATGACCATCTCGGCTGGCGCACCCTGGTGGATTCGCCGTGGTACTCCGCGGTGCCCACCCTGAGCGCGGCCGCGATGGTGACGTCTCGGATCCAGCTCGGCACGTTCGTCGCCTCGCCGAACTTTCGGCACCCGGTGCCCTTCGCCCGGGAGTTGACGGCGCTGGACGAACTCTCGTCGGGACGGCTGCTCTTGGGTATCGGCTCTGGTGGACTCGGGTACGACACAACCGTTCTCGGCCAACCGGAGCTGCCGCTGCGCGCCCGGACAGAGCGGTTCGAGGAATTCGTGCTGCTGTTGGACGCGCTGCTCACCCACGACCAGACGACCTGGACGGGTACGCACTACGCCGCAATCGAGGCTCGGACCATTCCCGGCTGCGTCCAGGTGCCCCGAGTGCCGTTCGTCGTGGCGGCGAACGGCCCTCGCGCGATGCGGCTGGCGGCGACGTACGGGCAAGGGTGGGCGACCACCGGTGATCCGAACCGCCCCGAAGGCACCGATTGGTGGACGGCCTTGGCCGGGGTATGCGACCGGTTCACTGATGTCCTCGGCGAGGCAGGCAGAGAGTCCTCGACCATCGACCGCTACCTACAGCTGGACGCCGGGCCGGTCTTCTCGATGTCCTCGGTGGAGTCCTTCCGCGAGTCCCTGGGTCGGGCCGCGGAGTTGGGATTCACCGATGTGGTGACCCACTGGCCTCGACCGGGCGGCCCGTACGCCGGCTCGGAGCAGACCTTGGCGGCAGTGGCGGCGGAGGTGCTGACCGACCGCGACGAAAGCTGAGCCCGAGTTGATCATCGGACTATCGGGGTTTGTTCGCCTTGTCGGCGCCGAAAACCCGGCCGGATTCCGATGATCAACTCGGCTGTCATCGGGGAAGCGGGCGGCGCGGGTTACCGGAGGTGCGCTCGTTGCCGCGCTTGTAGTTACCGGTGGCCCGCGCCAGCAGGTGCTGGGCCGCCGGCGCGTCGCCACGGGCACGTGCATTCTCCAGGCCGGCGCTGAGCCGCTGCGCCTGCTCACCGGCGACCACGCCGACCTGACGCCCGCTGCGGCTGATGAAGACCCGGCCGTCCTTGGTCGTCCGCCAGGCGAAGGGGTCGTCCTCGAGACCGCTCATCCCGATCGCCTCCGCGGTGCACCCTCACCGGCGAGCACGAACCGGCCGTCGCTGATGTGCTCGACGAGGCCATCGGCCAGCAGTGACTCCAGTGCCCGACGGCGTTGCGCGGCGTCGCTCCAGACCGGGTCCAGGTCGTCGGCGACCACCGGGACCGTCGAGCCGCGCAGGACGTCGAGGAGCAAGCCGCGTACCTGGCGGTCGGTGCCCTCGAACCGTTGTGCTGCGCGGCGCGGACCGGTGTAGTCCGGCGCGCCCGCCCGTTGCCAGGCACAGTCGATGCGTACGGGGCACTCCGTACAAGCCGGAGCTGCCGCCGTACAGACGAGGGCCCCCAACTCCATCACGGCGACCGAGAACAACGCGGCGCGGGCAGGCTCAGCCGGCAGCAGCCCTTCCATGTCGGCCCGATCCGCTGCCCCGACGCTCGGTCCGGCTTGGGCATGGCCGGAAACAGCGCGCGCCAGTACCCGCGCGACGTTGGTGTCGACGACCGGCGTGCGCGTGCCGAAGGCGAAGGCCGCGATCGCCCGGGCGGTGTAGGCGCCGATGCCCGGCAGCGATTCCAGTTCCTCGACCGATGGGGGCACTGTGCCGTCGAAGTCGGTGACCAGCTGCCGTGCGGCGGCGTGCAGGCGCAGGGCACGCCGCGGGTAGCCGAGCTTTGCCCAGGCGCGAACCGCGTCCGCCGGTGCGGCCTGAGCCAGTGCCGCCGGATTGGGCCAGCGCGTCATCCAGCTCTGCCAGATCGGCAGTACCCGTGCGACCGGGGTCTGCTGGAGCATGACCTCGCTGACGAGAACGCCCCATGGCGATGTCCTGCCATCCCGCCACGGCAGATCGCGGGCCGCACCGGCGTACCAGTCGAGCAGCACTTCGGGCCGCAACGTGCCGCTGCGCCGGACCGGCGTCGGCGCTCCTGTCTGGGTGCTGCTCATCGCCGACCACCCTCGCATGCCGCAGGCCTGCCGGGGAACATTGCGGCGGTTGGGAGCGAACCGTCGCTTTGCTGGGGAACATTTCGGCGGTTGGGAGCGAACCGGCCTGGGCGCCTAGTTGACCCGGCCTCGGCGTGGGAGAGCTGGTGCCGCCGTCATCGCAGATACCGTCGCAGAATGCTCCATCCGATCGGCCGGTTGCCTCCGCAGGTCTACTGGCGACGGCGGCTGATGCTCGTTGGGATCGTGATTGCCCTGAGCCTGGCCGCTGGGTGGTTCTTCATCGGCGGTGCGTCTGGTGACCCGGACGGCACGGCAGCGGATCCCTCGGCCGTGGGCAGCTCCGAGGAGCCCACCACCGATGGCCCCCTGACCGCACTCGAACAAGTCGTCCCCAGCCTCGCCCCCGCCGACCCGGTCGAGGCCACTGAATCAGGTGTGCCGGCCGAGGGATCGACGCCCGCGCCGACACCGGCGCCTGCTGAGCCTGGGCCCTGTCCGGACGAAGCGATCGGCCTGACGGTAGGGGCGGAGTTTCCGCAGTACCCAGTCGGGAGCAAGCCGCTGCTCAGTCTGAACATCACCAACATCTCGGCCGTACCGTGTGTGCGCGATCTCGATGTCGCCCTGCAGACCTGGGGCCTGTTCGCTGCGGATGGGACTCGGCTCTGGGGGAGTAACGACTGCTACCCCGATCCGTCGGTACCCAACGTGTCCCTGCTCCAGCCCGGTCAGTTGGTCAACTTCAGCATCATCTGGTCGGGCCGGACCAGCGACCCCACCTGCACGCTGCCGCGTCAGACCCTCGGGCCGGGGACCTACATCCTGCGCGGTTATCTGGCCAACCTGGTCAGTCCCGACGCGGCCCTCGTCCTGGTCTAGGAACAGTCGCGCCGTACATACGCGCGGTTATGCGCATGACCCCTTGAACCCAAGGCCCGGATCTTGACGGTTATGCGCATAACCGCGAGAAATCGCCCCCGGGAACGACGGCGGTGCGCATAACCGTCGGGCCTAGACGTAGCGGTCGAGAATGCTGTTCTCCGCGAGCCGAGACAGTCCTTCCCGGATGCTGCGGGCGCGGGCCTCGCCAACCCCGTCCACGGTCTGCAATTCCTCGATGGTGGCGGCCAGGAGCTTCTGCAGCGCACCGAAGTGGTCGACGAGTCGGTTGATGATCGCCGGCGGAAGGCGTGGCACCTTGTTCAGCAGCCGATAGCCCCGAGGGCTGACCGCGTGGTCCAGGGTCTCCGGTGCCAGGCCGAACCCGAAGGCGCGCGCCATCTGGGTGAGGTCGAGCAGGTCGGCCGAGGACAGCTCCTGCAGTTCCACCAGGACGTCCTGGGCCCGGCGGATCTTGCGGCTGCTCGGCAGGTAGTCGCGGGCCAGCAGCTCGCGGTCGTCCTCGATGCCGCCGAGGAGTTCGTCGAGCTGCAGAGACAGCAACCGTCCATCGACACCCAGTTGCATGACGTAGCCCTGGATCTCGTCGGCGATCCGACGCACCATCTCCAGCCGCTGGCTTACGCTCATCGCATCGCGGACCGTGACCAGATCCTCGATCTCCAGCGTCAGCAGGGTGCCGGCCACCTCGTCGAGGCGCAGCTTGTACCGCTCCAGGGTGGCCAGCGCCTGGTTGGCCCGGGATAGCACGGTCGTGGGGTGTTCGAGGGTGTGCCGGCGTCCGGCAACGTACACGCTGATGATCCGCATCGACTGACTGACCGAGATCACCGGCAGCCCGGTCTGGATCGCCACCCGCTCGGCCGTACGGTGCCGGGTACCGGACTCCTCGGTCGGGATCGAGGAATCGGGCATCAGGTGCACACCGGCCCGAACGATCCGGCTCAAGTCGGCCGACAGGATCACCGCGCCGTCCATCTTGGCCAACTCACGCATCCTCGTGGCGGCGAACTCGACGTCCATCGGGAAGCCACCGGTGCTCATGGACTGCACGACCTTGTCGTTGCCGAGCACGATCAGCGCACCGGTGTTGCCGGCCAGGATGCGCTCCATGCCCTCGCGCAGCGCCGTACCCGGGGCGATCAATGCCAGTGTGGAGCGCATCGCGACATCGGGGTCGTGCTCCACCGAGGATGGCACACGTCCTCCTCGATAATTGCGTCAGCATTACAGCTGGTACGTGCGTGGGTCAGGTGCGCTGGTCACAGCATGCGTCACGGGCGCTGGAAACCAGCATAGGTGCCCGGCGGGCTTCCGGCCGAGCGCGTACGGCCGGCTCAGCCGAGCAGGGCGACCAGAGCGGCGCCGAGTGTCGCCGCCTCGCGTACGTGGACGCCGCCGCTCGATCTGCTGGCCCCGGAGGCTCCGCCGTTAGCTGGCGCCGTCACGCTGTCGGGCGGTACGAGGATCGTCTGATAACCCAGCCGGGTGGCCTCGGCGATGCGCCGGGACAGCCCGCGCACCCGCCGGAGTTCACCGGACAGGCCTACCTCCCCGATCGCGATGACCCGTCCGGGCAGTGCCTTGTCCAGTCGAGCCGAGGCCATCGCCAGTGCGATCGCCAGGTCCGCGGCCGGCTCGGTGATCCGAACCCCACCGACGGTGGCCGCGAACAGGTCCCGGTCGGACAGCCGCAGCCCGGCGTGCCGTTCGACGACTGCCTGGACCAGGGCCACCCGTGAGCTGTCCAGTCCGCTGACCGCCCGCCGAGCCGGGCCGCTGGTCTCGTTGACCAGCGCCTGGACCTCGGCAACGAGTGGCCGCGTCCCCTCCATGGCGACGGTCAGGCAGGTCCCAGCGACCGGGGCCCGGTGGCTGGAGACGAACATCGCTGACGGGTCCGGTACGCCGACAATGCCGGTCTCCTCCAGCGCGAAGCAGCCGACCTCTTCGGCGTTGCCGAACCGATTCTTGGTGGCCCGCAACAGGCGCAGAGCCGAATGCCGCTCACCCTCGAAGCTGAGTACGACATCGACCAGGTGTTCCAGGGTGCGTGGGCCGGCGACGCTGCCGTCCTTGGTGACGTGGCCGACCAGGATGGTCGGCAGGTTGCGCCGTTTGGCCACGGCCGACAGCGCCGAGGCGACCGTGCGAACCTGACTGACCCCGCCATCGCTTCCCTCGGTCGCGGCACAGCGGATCGTCTGCACCGAGTCGATGATCAGCAGGGTTGGTTCGACTGCCTCGACCTGGCCCAGGGTAGCGGCGAGTTCGTTCTCCGCGGCCAGGAAAAGCTCGTCGTGGCGGGCTCCGATCCGCTCGGCGCGCAACCTGATCTGCCCGACCGACTCCTCACCGGAGACGACCAAGGCCCGTCCGCTGCCGTCCGCGGTCCACTGCTTGGCGACCTCGAGCAGCAACGTGGACTTCCCGACGCCCGGCTCACCGGCCAACAGGACGACGACCCCGGGGACCAGCCCGCCCCCGAGCACCCGGTCGAGCTCGCCGACCCCGGTCGGCGCCGCGGCGGCGGGCAGGATCGACAGCGCGGTGACCGGGGTGGCTGAGGTGGTGACCGGACCCGCCACCGTCGACGCGCGCACTCCCGCGGCGGATCCGGCTTGCTCCACCGATCCCCAGCTCTGGCACTCCGGACAACGCCCGAGCCAGCGCGGCGGCACGTACCCGCACTCCACGCACTTGTACGCCGAACGTGCCGCGCGAGCTGAAGTGGAGACCACGACCGGGACGCTACGGCGATCTACCGACAAACCTCGCGGTTATGCGCATAACCGTCAAAAATGGGTAACCCGTGTCGCGGTTATGCGCAGCCTGATTATCCGGTTTACTCCGCTGGGCATGATCATGAGCTCCGTTGGTTGAGTGCGGCTGCCCCCTGGGCGCTCACGATCACGGACTCGGCCGTCAGATCGGGCCGACGTGAGGAGCCGCGGACTCCTGCACCGTGTTGGGCCTCTACGGCGCCGGTCACCGTTTCCGACCCACAGACAGCGAGGCCGAGAAGCGGCAAAGCGGGGGGCTGGTCCTGGTGTGCGGCGAAAGGGGACGCGGGTGCGCTGGTTACTGTGCGAGAAC
>JBPCPI010000070.1:0-5060 GCA_050999295.1 Geodermatophilaceae bacterium
GACGAGGCCTACGCCCGGTTCGAGCAGCAGTTCCGCGAACAGCCCGAACTGGTGGCCAACACTCCCTCCGACGCCCTGCCGGCCTCGTTCCGGGTCCAACTTGTCAATCCCGAGCGGTATCCGGTCATCAACGAGGCCTTCGCGGGCATGGAAGGGGTGGATGAGGTCAAGGACGAGGGTGACTTCCTCGACCGCCTGTTCGGACTGCTCAACGGGATGCGCAACGCGACCATCGCCGTGGCCATCGTGCAGGCATTGGCCGCGTTGTTGCTGATCTCCAACACGATCCAGCTCGCGGCCTTCAACCGGCGTACGGAGACCTCGATCATGCGGCTCGTGGGCGCCTCCCGGTGGTACACGCAGCTGCCGTTCATCCTCGAAGCCGCGCTGGCCGGGCTGCTCGGTGCGATCCTGGCTTTCGGCGGACTGGCGCTGACCAAGGTGCTCTTCGTCGACCGCACACTTGCCGGACCGATCAAATCCGGCATCATCCCGCCGATCGAGTGGAGTTCCATCCTCACGATCAGTCCGCTGATCGCGCTGGCCGGCGTGGGCCTGGCCGGCATCGCCGCGTACGTCACGCTGCGTCTCTACGTACGCCTGTAACGGCCCGTTTCCAACCGAGTGAAGGACGCCTTGTGCCAATAGGTTCGATACAAGGCGTCCTTCACTCGAATCCGGGGTGGGGTCATGCCTCGTGAATCCGGTCGCAAGTTGATCGCGCAGAACCGCAAGGCGCGGCATGACTACTCCATTGTGGACACCTACGAGGCGGGCATGGTGCTCGTCGGCACCGAGGTCAAGTCGCTGCGCCTGGGCCGGGCGTCCCTCGTGGACGGGTACGCAACGATCGATGACGGCGAGATATGGCTCCGCGGCGTACACATCCCGGAGTACACCGAGGGCACCTGGACCAACCACGAGCCGCGGCGCAACCGCAAACTGCTGCTGCATCGCGAGGAGATCGCCAAGCTGATCGGCAAGACCCAGGAGGGCGGGGCCACGCTCATCCCGCTGGAGATGTACTTCAACGACGGCAAGGTGAAGGTCACTCTTGCGTTGGCCAAGGGGAAGAAGGCCTACGACAAGCGCCGCGACCTCGCCGACCGCGACGCTGCGCGCGAGATGGCCCGCGAGTTCGGTCGTCGCCGCAAAGGCCGTACGTGAGCAGTCCCTGGCGGTTTGCTGGCACACCGCCAGGGGTGCGCACCGGGGCGCCGACGTCCGACGAAGAAGTCCCGGCCTATTGGACTGCGCTCGGCCTGCCCGGACTGATCGACAGCCATGTCCACTTCCTGCCCGATGCCATGCAGCGAAAGGTCTGGTCCTACTTCGACGAGGCGCAGCGGCACTACGGCGCCGGTTGGCCGGTCCACTATCGGATGCCGGTCGAGCAGCGTCTGGACATCCTCACGGCGCTGGGCGTACGGGCGTTCCCGACTCTGCCCTACCCGCACAAGCCGGGAATGGCATCCTGGCTCAACGAATGGTCGGCTGATTTCGCCGAACGCGACCCGCGCATCCTGCGTTCGGCGACCTTTTACCCCGAACCCGGCGTCGAGTCCTACGTACGACATGCGGTCGAGGACGGGGTCCGGGTGTTCAAGATGCACGTCCAGGTCGGTGGCTACGACCCCCGCGACGCACTGCTGGATCCGGTCTGGGATCTCCTGGCCGAGGTCGGCATCCCGACCGTCACGCACTGTGGCTCGCGGCCCATTCCCGGGTCGTTCACCGGTCCCGATCCCATTGCCGAGGTACTGCGCAGGCATCCGCGACTGTGTTTGGTGATCGCGCACATGGGGATGCACGAGTACGCGGCGCATCTCGATCTCGCCGAGTCCCATGAGCGGGTCTATCTCGACACCACAATGTTCGCGACGGCCTTCACTGAGGCGTTCGCGCCGTTCGACCGGGCACTGGTGCCGCGGCTAGGAGATCTGGGCGATCGGATCCTGCTCGGCACCGATTTCCCGTCCATCCCGTACCCGTACGCGACGCAGCTGGCCGCGCTGCACGAGCTGGGCCTCGGCGAGGACTGGCTGCGAGGCGTGCTGTGGCACAACGCCGCAGCCCTGTACGGCATCACCTCCTGAGCCGGCCATTCGCGGTGATCTTGACCTTATGGTGGGTTTGAGGCACCTCCGCACGGCGTGTCGCCGCAATAAGGTCAAGATCACGACATGAGCCTGCCCAGCGACTTGACCTCCGCGCAGCAGAAGACCTTGCGTGCGCGAGTGCTGGAGGCCGCCGACCGCGCCCGCACCGACCTCGCGGCGCTGCGGGCCGACTTCGCGGCCATCGTGGCTGCCTCCGCGCAGTCCAATGCTGACGACGAGCACGACCCAGAGGGCGCCACCATCGCCTTCGAGCGCGCCCAGGTGCGCTCGCTCATCGAGCGGGCGCTGGCCAGCGAGTCCGCGGCGGCGCAGGCGTTGGCCCGCTGGGAGTCGGGCACGTACGGGCGCTGTGAAATCTGTGCCGCTGCGATCGGGTACGAGCGGCTCCTCGCCCGCCCCGCCACAACCCGCTGCATCGAGCACGCCGCTGCATGACCGAAATCCGCTCGACGCGCTGCCGTCGGCCACTTTACGGTGCCATTCCGTGGCTGCGCTGACCAGCGTCGACGACGCACTCTTCTACGCGGAGGAGCAATGAGTGGCGCCCATCCGTCAACAGAACTGAGCTGGCGGCCGCTGGGGCGTGCGGACGCCGCTGCGCTGACCGGGCTGATGGCAGCCGCCGAGGCAGTCGACCAGAGCGACGAGAACTACGACGAGGACGACGTTGTCGAGCAGTTCCTGAACGGTCTGATCGATCTCGATGCGGACACCCGGCTGGTCTGGGACGGCGAGCAGTTGATCGGTTACGCCTTGCTGTTCGGGCAGCGCCGGGTGCGGGAGGTCCATTCGGTCTGGCTGTCGGGCACAGTTCATCCCCAACACCGTCGTCGCGGGCTCGGTCGGCAACTCTTGCGGTGGCAGCTCGAGCGCGGCGGAGAACTGCACGCCGAACGACACCCCAGTGTCCCGGCGAATCTCATGGTCGGGGTCTCGGAAGCCAACGCCGGGCTCGCCGCGCTGGCCCGGTCGGAGGGACTCGAGGAACTGCGGTTCTGGTTCGACATGGTTCGCTCGCTGGAGGACCCGGATCCGCCGTTCCCCGAGGTCCGGTCAGTGCATGGCGTGCGGATCGAGCCGTACGACAGCGTCCGTGACGAGGAGATCCGTCAGGCGCATAACGTCGCCTTCCATGGCCACTTCGGATCCACCGAGCGCGATCCCGAGGAGTGGAAGGGCTACTTCACCGGCTCGCGGGCGTTCCGTCCGGACTTGTCCCTGCTGGCGGTCGGGGACGACCGCGCCGAGATCGCCGGATACCTGCTTGCCTACATCTTCGAGGCCGATGTCATGGCCAATGGCCGTCGGGAGGTTTACCTCGGCCAACTCGGCACGATGCCGGACTTCCGTGGCCGCGGGGTCGGATCAGCGCTGTTGGCGACCGCCTTGGCACAGTGGTCGGCGGCCGGACACCAGGCGGCCCTCCTCGGGGTCGATACGGCGAACGGCACCGGCGCCCTGGGCCTCTACGAGCGCGCCGGATACCGGGTGCACAAGCGCTCGACGAGCTGGGGTCGGAGTCTGCCCGCTCAGACCTGAGGCCTGGGATGTCGGCAGCTGGTCCTACGGTCTGGTGGTGGACGAGACCAGACAGCTGATCGAGCGATTCTTCGCCGCGCTGGACAGCCGAGACTGGGACGGGCTTACCAAGGTGCTGCATCCTGAGGTGGTCTACGAGATACCGCAGAGCCGGGAGCGGATCCGGGGCCGGGACGCCTCCGTGCAGTTCAACCGCGAGTACCCCGGCGATTGGCATGTGATGCCGACCTCGATCTTGGTCGACGGTGCGGACGGGGTCGGGCGTTTCCAGTGGCGGGTTGGGGACGCGCCGATCGAGGAGGCCTTCGTGTTCTTCGGCGTCCGGGACGGCTTGTTGGCCAGCGTCACCGACTTCTGGCCCGAGCCCTACGACCCGCCGACCGGTCGTGAGCACCTGGCCGAGCGTTGGTGACCGACTCCGGTGCCTCCGGCACGGCGACCGTGCTGGTGGTCGACATGGCCAACGTCCTCGGGTCGGTGCCCGACGGGTGGTGGCGGGATCGAGCCGGGGCCAGCGAGCGGCTGATGAGCGGGCTGGGCGGGTTGTCCGGCCGTACGGTCACCGGCCCGGACGGGCGCACTATCCGGCTGGCGCGCATCATGGCGGTCCTCGAGGGCAGGGCAAACCTGGCAACGGACCCGACCGTCGGCCTGACCGAAGGTCTGCTGGACATCGTTCGGGCGCCCGGTTCCGGGGATGACGAGATCACCGATCTCGTCGCCGGACTGACCGCTGCCGGCGATGATGTGCTGGTCGTAACCGCCGATCGCGACCTGCGAACTCGGTTGCCCGCTCGGGCGTCGACAACCGGCCCGGGCTGGCTGAACAAACTGCTCAGGCGTGGGTGAGCAGGACTGCGATATCTCTACAGCGCGTCGAACGTCTGGATGACGAAGACCAGTACGAACAGCAGCAGGCCCAACGGGAGCAGGTTCAGGCGGTTGCCGCCCCTCTTCGGAGCGAACGCCGCCAGGGCGAAGCAGGCGGCGGAGGCGAGGAACAGGATGAGATAGATGGCAGTCATGGCCGAACCCTAGCCTCGGGAGGGCCCGCGAACGGCGTAGCGACGTACCGGTTCGAAATCCGGAATGCTCACGGGCATCGGCACGTTAGGGTGAGTGCACAACTACACAGGGGGTGAATGGTCTCGACTTCGTTCGTCGAGGCAGGGGAAGCGGGCCGAGGAAGGCAACGATGACCTCGTAAACCATGCGTTGCAACAAAATCAAGCGCCGACAACAGTCAGCGCGACTTCGCACTCGCTGCCTAAGCGGGTCTGAAGTCCGTCAGACCGGGAGGGCCTCCGGCCCGGACCCTGGCGCCGCTAGGAGGATCACCGTACGACCCGGTTGCGGGGGCGTACGGGACACCAAACAGCAACTGGGCCTGTCACACCGACT